>NZ_JBEPAK010000329.1:0-6389 GCF_040298565.1 Kitasatospora sp. NPDC001539
GCGTGGTCGAGGAGCTCGCGGACGTGCTCGGCGCGGCCGTCGGCGCCTCGCGTGCGGCCGTCGACGCCGGCTGGTACCCGCACAGCAACCAGGTCGGCCAGACCGGCAAGCAGGTCTCCCCGCAGCTCTACATCGCGGCGGGCATCTCCGGCGCCATCCAGCATCGGGCCGGCATGCAGACCTCGAAGACCATCGTGGCCGTCAACAAGGACCCCGAGGCCCCGATCTTCGAGCTGGTCGACTACGGCGTCGTCGGCGACCTCTTCCAGGTCCTGCCGCAGCTCACCGCCGAGGTGAAGGCCCGCAAGGGCTGACCCGTCGGACGGACCACGGAGGGCGTGGCACTCGGTACCCCGGTACCGGGCGCCACGCCCTCCGTCGTTCGCCAGAGAGGTTCGCCAGAGCGTTCTGCCAGAGCGTTCCGTCAGGCCGTTCCGCCAGGCCGTTCGCCCGGTCGTTCTCCCCGCCGTTCGCCCCGTCGGCGGGCGCGGGAGCGGCGGCCCGTAGAGTCGGCCCGACGGCGCCGGACCGACTTCGACGGTCCGGCCGGGTCCGGTGCGACCAGGGCGAGACGAGGGCGAGGACGGAAGCATGGCACTGCTGACGGCACTTCAGGGCGACCACGGCGACGCGGCGGACGCGCTGCGGATCGACGGCCGGGCGCTCTCCCGGGCGGACCTGCTGGGTGCGGCGACCGCCGTGGCCGACCGGGTGGCCGGGGCGCCGGCGCTCGCCGTGCTCGCCGCTCCCACCGTCGAGACGGTCACCGCCGTGGTCGGCGGGCTGCTGGCGGGCGTCCCCGTGGTTCCGCTGCCACCCGACTCGGGGCCGAAGGAGCGCGCACACATCCTGCGCGACTCCGGCGCGGCACTGCTCGCGCACGCCGCCGGGCAGGCACTGCCGGACGACCTCCCGGTGGAGGCCCTGCCCGTCGACACCGCCGAGCGCTCCGCCACCGGGTACGCCGAGCCGGCCGCCGACGCGACCGGTTTCGTGCTCTACACCTCGGGCACCACCGGCGCGCCCAAGGGAGCGGTGATCAGCCGGACGGCGATCGCCGCCGACCTGGACGCCCTCGCCGCCGCCTGGCAGTGGACCGCCGAGGACACCCTCGTCCACGGCCTGCCGCTGTTCCACGTGCACGGCCTGCTGCTCGGAGTGCTCGGCGCGCTGCGCACCGGCAGCCGACTGGTGCACACCGGACGGCCCACCCCGCAGGGGTACGCGACGGCCGGCGGCAGCCTCTACTTCGGTGTCCCGACCGTCTGGTCCCGGCTGGCCGCCGACCCGGCGTCGGCCGCCCGCCTGGCCCCGGCCCGGCTGCTGGTCTCCGGCAGCGCGCCGCTGCCCGTACCGGTGTTCGAGAAGCTGGCGGCGCTCACCGGGCACGCCCCGATCGAGCGCTACGGGATGACCGAGTCGCTGATCACCGTCAGCACCCGGGCGGACGGCGAGCGGCGCCCGGGCAGCGTCGGGCTGCCGCTGGAGGGGGTGCGCACCCGGCTGGTCGGCGAGGACGGCGAACCGGTGCCGTACGACGGGGAGAGCGTCGGCGAACTGCAGGTCTCCGGCCCCACGCTGTTCAGCGGCTACCTGAACCGGCCGGACGCCGACGCCGAGGCCTGGACGGAGGACGGCTGGTTCCGCACCGGGGACGTGGCGGTGATCGGAGCGGACGGTTTCCACCGGATCGTCGGCCGGGCCTCGGTGGACCTGATCAAGAGCGGCGGCTACCGGATCGGTGCGGGCGAGGTCGAGGCCGCCCTGCGCGACCACCCGGCGGTCGCCGACGCGGCGGTGGTCGGCGCGCCCGACGAGGACCTCGGACAGGCGATCGTCGCCTACGTGATTCCGGACGGCCCCGTGACGGGGGAACAGCTGACGGCCTTCGTGGCCGAGCGGCTCTCGGTGCACAAGCGCCCGCGCCGGGTCGTGCTGGTGCCCGAACTGCCCAGGAACGCACTGGGAAAGGTGCTGAAGAAGCAGCTCCTCGCGGAGGCCGGAGGCCAGAGGTGAGGGGCCGTCGGCTGGGCGCGCGGTGACGCGGCCTCACCCTGATGCCCCGTCGGTGCTCACCGCCCGTGAACCCTTCCTTTGGCGCACTCCGCTGCGCGCCGTGAGCGGACGCGTGCTTAACGTGACACGCAGGCAGAACTGAATCCTGGTGACATGCCGCGACCTCCGGTCGCAGGACCAGAGGCCGTGGCATGTCGGACGGGATCTGCCGAGCGGACGAACCGGCGAGAGCCGGGGCGTACCGCGTGTCCGCAGCAGTTTCCGCAGCCGCCCGTCGGGCGGCCGTTCGCACCAGTGCGTTCGCAGCAGTGAAGGAAGTCAGCAGGATGACCACCGTCAACACCGGCTCGCCGGATGCCGCCGACGAACCGATCGAGCAGCACGCCACCGCCGACCGTTCCGGACGTCCCGTCCGTCCCGCGCGGGCCGCGCGGATCCGTCGGGGGATAGCGATGGCGGCCGTGATCGCGGTCGGCACCGGGGTGATCGGCCTCGGCACCGGAGTGAGCCCCGCCGCCGCGGAGCGGGCGCCGGCGCACGCCGGATGGGACGGCTCGCGGTACTGGTTCAAGAACAGCCAGGGGCAGTGGCGCTGGACCACCCACTACAGCGTCTACGTGGCGCGGACCGGCGGCGCCAAGAGCTCGTCGGGCTCCTCGTCGAAGTCCTCGGCGACGTCGGGCGGGGGGATCAGACAGGGCTGGGACGGCTCGCGCTACTGGTTCAGGAACAGCAGGGGCGAGTGGCGCTGGACCACCCACTACGACATCTACCTGGAGCGGACCGGCGGGGGCTCGTCCTCGGGCTCCTCCGGTTCGTCCGGCTCCTCGGGCTCCTCCCAGGGCTCGGTGGCGGTCGACCGGGACGTCGAGACCGCCGTGGAGTTCGCGCTCGCCCAACTGGGCAAGCCGTTCAAGACGGCGGGCAACGGGCCGGACGGGTACGACTGCTCGGGCCTGGTGCAGCAGTCCTTCCGGCGCGGCGGCATCAGCCTGCCCCGGGTCGCCAACGACCAGTACGAGGCGACCACGCCGATCAGTGCGAGCCAGCTGCGCCGCGGCGACCTGCTGTTCTGGTCGCCGGACGGCACCCGGCGCGGCATCCAGCACGTGGCGATCTACCTGGGCAACAACCAGTACGTCGAGGCTGCGCGGCCCGGGACGAAGATCCGGATCTCGACCATCAGCAAGGGCTACTACCCGGCCTACATGGGGCGGCCGTGACGGTCCGCCAGTGAGCACGTCGGGGGCGCCGGTGTTGGACCCGGCGCTCCCGACGTGACCCCACCGACGGCACCCGTGCCCCGGCCGGGGGCACGCCCAGCCGCCCCGCCGGCGGGGCCGGCCGGACGCGGCGTCAGAGATCGGCCCTCCGGGGCAGCGCGCCGCGGGCGCCGAGCGCCGTGACGGCGAAGGCCCCGGCGGCCACGGCGGTGGCGGCCGCGTCGGTGAGCGCGGCCCCGCGGGCCAGCCCGGCGGCCAGGGCGCCGCAGAAGACGTCGCCGGCGCCGGTGGTGTCGACCACCTGGACGGCGGGCGCGGGCAGCAGGGCGACGTCCGACCCGGTGGCGACCAGCGCGCCCTCCCCGCCGAGGGTGACCACCGCTCCCTCGGCCGTGCGGGCGAGTGCCCGGGCGGCCTCGGCGGCGGTCATGGCCCCGGTCAGCTGGCGTGCCTCGACGGCGTTGGCGACCACCAGCGGCCGCCGGCCGGTGGGGCCGGCGTCGGGCAGCGCACCGGCCGGGGCGGTGTTGTGCAGCCAGCGGGTGCCGCCGTTCGGACCGGCGGCGGGGAGCGCGGCCGCCGCGGCGCGGATGCACGTTGCGGGGACCTCGTTGCTGGTGAGGACGACGTCCACGGGCAGCAGGTGGAGCCGGTCCAGCGCGGCGGTGACCTCCTCGGGCGTCAGCTCGGCATTGGCTCCCGGGACGACCACGATGCTGTTCTCGCCGGACGGATCGACCATCACGATCGCCTGACCGGTCGGCGCCTCGGGGTGCGTGAGCACGGCGTCCGTCCGCACCTCCGCGCCGTGCAGGTCGGCGAGCGCCGCCTCGCCGTCGTCGTCCCGGCCGATCTTGGCGACCAGGTGGGTCGCCGCGCCCAGCCGGGCCGCCGCCACCGCCTGGTTGGCGCCCTTGCCGCCGAAGCCCCGGTCGGCGGAGGTGGTCAGGACGGTCTCGCCGGGCGAGGGGAGCACGGGGCAGCGGAGGATCCGGTCGGTGTTGACCGAGCCGATGACGACGACGCGGCCGGCGGGAAGCAGCTTCATCGTTCCTCTGTACGCGGCGGGGCTCGGGCGGCGCAAGAGGCACCCGCGGTGCCGGGGGCGGCTGGGTGCTCCGGCGGCTCGGTCCGTTGCGCGGTCCGAGGCGCGGTCCGTTGCGCGGTCCGAGGCTCGGTCCGAGGCGCGCTCCGCCCGGGTGCCGAACGGCGGGAGGAGGGGAGCGGGAGCACCAGGGAGCGGGCGGGCGCAGGGGCGGCGCGCGCGGCGTACGGGTGGGGCGCGCACCGGAAGTCGGCCGGTCCGACCTCCTGTGCGAACGGCGTCCGGTCGGAAGGCGGCTCCGCGGCCGAACGGTCCGCATGCGTCCCGGTCCGGCCCCCTGGCCTGGGCACATGCCCCTGACAAGGGGGCGCGCGGGCGGGCGCGTCGGGCAGGCATGGGGAGCGGCGTGGTGCGGGTACCACCACGGGTGGCGCTGGTTCGGCCGACGGGGGCGCTGCCCGGTGCGAACGGCATCGGGGCAAGTCGAGGGCAGGGGACGTTGTGATCGTCTGGGTCAATGGCACATTCGGGGCGGGCAAGACGAGTGCCTGCCGCGAGCTGGTGGAACTGCTGCCCGGGAGCGTGCTCTTCGATCCCGAGCTGGTGGGTTTCGGTCTGCGCCGGATGCTTCCGGCGGACCGGCTGGCCGCGGTGTCCGACTTCCAGGACCTGGCGGCCTGGCGCCGGCTCGTCCCCGAGACGGCGGCCGCGCTGCTCGACGAGGTCGGCGGCCCGCTGGTGGTGCCGATGACCCTGCTCAGAGAGGACTACCGGGACGAGATCTTCGGCGGCCTCGCCGCCCACGGGATCGCGGTGCACCACTTCGTCCTGGATCCAGAAGAAACGATCCTGCGTGACCGGATCGCGCATCGCGAGGAGTGCCCCGGCGATCCGGCGGGCAGCGAGCGGGTCCGCGACTGGTGCCTGGAACACCTGCCCCGCTACCGGGCCGCCCGCCGCTGGCTGGTCGGCGACGCCCGGCTGATCGACAGCAGCGACCTCACTCCCCGTGAGACTGCGCACCGCATCGCCGAGCTCGTCCGGGTCGGCGCCGCCCGCTGCCCGATCGTCCAGACCCCCGATCCGACCGGCGACACCGTGGCCTCCGCCGTGCTGTTCTTCGACGAGCAGGACCGGGTGCTGCTCGTCGACCCGGTCTACAAGCCCGACTGGGACTTCCCCGGCGGCGTGGTCGAACGCGGTGAGGCCCCGACCGACGCGGCCCTGCGCGAGACCGCCGAGGAGCTGGGCCTGCGGCTCGACCCCGCCACGCTGCGGCTGATCGCCGTCGACTGGGAGCCCCGCACCGGCCCGCGCCGCGGCGGCCTGCGCCTGGTGTACGACGGCGGACTGCTGGACGACGCGGGCCGGCAGAACCTGCTGCTCCAGCAGGAGGAACTGCGCGGCTGGCGGTTCGTCACCCTGGAGGAGGCGGCCGACCTGCTGCCGCCCAGCCGCTACCGGCGGCTGGCCGCCGCGCTGGAGGCGCGGCGGAGCGGGGAGCTGCGGTACCTGGAAGCGGGGTGCCGGGTGGCGCTGGGGCTGGAGAGCGCGGCGGACGCGGCCTGACGAAGCGCCGCGAGTCCGCCGTCCGGTGTGCGCCGTAGGCGGCGGGGCTTCGGCTTCGGGGCGGCGGCGGGGATTCGAGGCGGCGGCGAGGCTTCCGGGCTGTGGCGCGGCGTCGAGGCTGCGGCGCGGCGGGACTTCCGGGCGGCGGCCCGCGACGCGGCCCACCCGGTTCGCCCGGCGGCCGGAGCGGGCGTCAGGATGGGGGCATGCCGTTCACGTTCAGTCACCCCGCCGCCGTCCTGCCCCTGCTGCGCGCCGCCGGGGCGCGCGGCCCGCTGGTAGCCTCCGCGCTGGTCGCCGGGTCGATGGCGCCCGACGTGCCGTTCTTCGTCGAGTCGCTGCTGCCCGGGGTGTACCGGCACGGAGGACTGCTGCACCGGTGGTGGGCGGTGCCGACGGTGGACGTCGCGGTCGCCGCCGCACTGGTGGCGGGGTGGCACGGACTGCTGCGGGCGCCGCTGGTGGGGCTGCTCCCCGAGCGCTGGGCGGGCGGCGCCGAGGCGCTGACGGCCCGCCGGGCCGGGGAGGGCGGCGTC
>NZ_JBEPAK010000330.1:0-6388 GCF_040298565.1 Kitasatospora sp. NPDC001539
TTGCCGTTGCCGTAGGGGCAGGCGACGAAGCGTTCGGCGGTGAGGGTGGGGCGGCCGAGGTAGCCGCGGGCGAGGCCGGCGCCGGCGAGGTAGAGCTCGCCGGGGACTCCGGCCGGGACGGGTTGGAGGGTGTCGTCGAGGACGTAGGCGCGGGTGTTGGCGAGCGGGCGGCCGATCGGCACCACGTCCGGGACGTCCGTGCCGGGCGTCATGGTGAAGGTGGTCTTGATGGCCGTCGTCTCCGTCGGTGCGTAGACCGCGACCACGTCCGTCCCGGGGCAGACCCGGAACAGCTGCCGTACGGCCTCCGGCGGCACCACGTCGCCGCCGGTCCACACCTGGCGCACGGCCCGGAACGCCTCCGGGGTCTCCTCCGCCATCAGCCGCAGCAGGCCCGAGGGCGCCTGCACCAGGGTGACCGCGTGCCGGGTGATGGTCGCGGCCAGAGCACGCAGGTCGAGCTGCCCGGGCGCCGCCAGCACGATCCGTCCGCCCGTCACCAGCGGCGCCCAGACCTCGGTGGTGGAGGCGTCGAAGGCCGTGGGCGAGTGCAGCAGGACACCGGCGTGGTGGCCCTCGTGGAAGTGCCGGTTGGCCAGCAGGTCGACCACGTTGCGGTGGGTGACCGCGACGCCCTTGGGCACCCCGGTCGAACCGGAGGTGTACATCACGTAGGCGAGCTGGCCCGGGTGCGAGCGCCGCCCGGCCGGCTCGGCGGCGGAGGCCTCGCCGACGTCGAGCGCGCGGGGGCCGCCGTCGGCGAGCACCGGATGGTCGCGGTGCGCCGCGTCGACCAGGACCAGCCGCGCCCCGGTGTCGGCGAGGATGTGCCGCATCCGGTCCAGCGGGTAGCGCGGGTCCAACGGGACGTAGGTGCCGCCGGCCTTGGTGACCGCGAGGATCGCCGCGACCAGGTCGGCCGAGCGGTCCATCAGGATCCCGACCGGCTCCTCCACCGCCAGCCCGCCCGCCAGCAGCACGGCTGCCAGCTTCCCGGCCCGCGCGTCCAGCTCCGCGTAGCTCAGCTCCTCGGTGTCGGAGACCACGGCCACGGCGTCCGGGGTGGCGGCGGCCTGGGCCTCGAACAGCTCTGGCAGGGTGCGGTCGGCGACCGGGGCGGCCGTGTCGTTCCAGCCGCTGAGCAGCTGCTCGCGCTCGCCCGGGGCGAGGATCCCGATCGCGCCGACGGGCGTGTCCGGGTCGGTGGCGACGGCGTCGAGAACGCGGAGCAGGCGCTCCACCAAGGCCGTCACGGTGGTGTGGTCGAAGAGGTCCGCCGCGTACTCGACGGCCGCCGCCACCCCGAGCGGGGCGCCGTTCCCGCCGTACTGCTCGGTGAAGTTGAAGTTCAGGTCGAAGTGGGCCTGGGCCGCGCCCGCGCCCTCCAGCACCCCGCCGGCCTCGCCGAGGGTGAGCACGGGGGAGGGGCCGCTGCCGAAGGTCAGCACAGTCTGGAAGAGGGGGTGGCGGGCGGGGGTGCGGGTGGGGTTGAGGTGTTCGACCAGGCGCTCGAAGGGGATGTCCTGGTGGTCGTAGGCGTCGAGGTCGGTGTGGCGGACGCGGTCCAGCAGTTGCCGGAAGGTGGGGTTTCCGGTGGTGTCGGTGCGCAGGACGAGGGTGTTGACGAAGAAGCCGACGAGGTCGTCGAGGGCTTGGTCGGTTCGTCCGGCGACGGGGGTGCCGAGGGGCAGGTCGGTGCCGGCGCCGAGCCGGGTGTAGAGGGTGGCGACGGCGGCCTGGAGGACCATGAACAGGCTGGCGTTCTGCGCGGCGGCCAACTCGGTGAGGGCGCGGTGCAGTTCGGGAGAGATCCGGTATTCCACCGTTCCCGCGCGGTGGCTGGGGGCGGCCGGACGCGGGCGGTCGTAGGGGAGGGCAAGTTCCTCCGGTGCGTCGGCCAGGGCTCGCTGCCAGTAGGCCAGTTGGCCCCGGTGCGCGCTGGTGGGCTGCTCCTCGGTGCCGAGGAGTTCGCGCTGCCAGAGGGTGTAGTCGGCGTACTGGACGGGCAGCGGCCGCCAGTCGGGTGCCGAGCCGCTGCGGCGGGCCCGGTAGGCGGTGGCGAGGTCGCGCAGGAGCGGGGCGAGGGACCAGCCGTCGGCGGCGATGTGGTGCAGCAGGACCAGCAGCACGTGTTCGCCGTTCGGCAGCGAGAACAGCGACACCCGGATCGGCAGGTCCTCGGCGAGGCGGAACACCTCACCGGCGGCCTCGGACACGGCGGCCTGCAGCTCGTCCTCGTCGGCCACGCTGCGGGTGCGGAGGACGACGCGGTCGGCCTGGACGACCTGCTGGTGCGGCTGGCCGTCGGTGCTGGGGAAGGTGGTGCGCAGCGCCTCGTGCCGGTCCGCGACGTCCCGCAGGGCCTCGGCGAGGGCGGTGGTGTCGATCTCGCCGGTCAGCCGGGCGGTGAAGGGGGTGTTGTAGAGCGCGCTCGGGCCCTCGAACTGGTCGATGAACCAGAGGCGTTGCTGGGCCGGCGAGAGCGGGACGCGCGCCGGCCTGGGCTGCGGCCGCAGAGCCGGACGGGCGGCGGCGCCGGACAGCAGAGGGGCGAGGGCGGCCACGGTGGGGTGGTCGAAGAGCGTGCGGATGGGGAGGTCGGTGTCGAGGGTGGTGCGGATGCGGCTGGTGAGTTTGGTGGCGAGGAGGGAGTGGCCGCCGAGGTCGAAGAAGTTGTCGTCGATGCCGACGGTGGGTAGTGCGAGGACGTCGGCGAAGAGGTCGCAGAGGGTTCGTTCGGTGGTGGTGCGGGGGGCGCGGCCCTGGGCGGCTTCGGCGTAGTCGGGGGTGGGGAGGGCGCGGCGGTCGATCTTGCCGTTGGGGGTGATGGGGAGGGTGTCGAGGGTGACGACGGCGGCGGGGACCATGTAGGCGGGGAGGCGTTCGGCGGCGTGGGCGCGGAGTTCGGCGGGGGTGGCGGTGCCGGTGGTGTAGACGACGAGTCGTTTGTCGCCGGGTTGGTCCTCGCGGACGGTCGCGACGACCTGTCCGACGGCCGGGTGGGCGGCGAAGGCGGTTTCCACCTCGCCGAGTTCGATGCGGAAGCCGCGGAGTTTGATCTGGTCGTCCGCGCGAGCGACGAACTCCAGTTCGCCGGTGGTGGTCCAGCGGGCGAGGTCGCCGGTGCGGTACATGCGGGTGCCGGGGTCGCCGTAGGGGCAGGCGGTGAAGCGTTCGGCGGTGAGGGTGGGGCGGCCGAGGTAGCCGCGGGCGAGGCCGGGGCCGGTGATGTACAGCTCGCCGGCCACGCCGGCCGGGACGGGTCTCAGCCCGGCGTCCAGCACGTACACCCGGGTGTTGGGCAGCGGGCGGCCGATCGGCACCGTGTGGGGCACGGTGGATGCGCGTGCCATGGCGTGGCAGGTGGCGAAGGTGGTGGTCTCGGTGGGGCCGTAACCGTCGACCACGGTGAGGTCGGGGCAGGCGGCCATGACGCGGCGGACGGCTGCGGGGGAGACGACGTCGCCGCCGGTCCACAGCTCGCGCAGGCCGGTGAAGGTTTCCGGGGCCTCGGTGGCGATGACGTTGAAGAGGCCGGCGGTGAGCCAGGCGGCTGTGACGCTGCCGTGGTGGATGGTGTGGGCGAGTTCGGTGGCGCCGAGGCGTCCGGGGGGTGCGAGGATGGCGCGGCCGCCGGAGAGGAGTGGGGTCCAGAGTTCGTAGGTGGAGGCGTCGAAGGCGGTGGGGGAGTGGACCAGCACGCTGGAGTGGTTGCCGGTGGTGAAGGTGCCGCCGAGGGCGAGGTCGATGACCGAGCGGTGGGTGATGCCGATGCCCTTGGGGGTGCCGGTGGAGCCGGAGGTGTGCATCACGTACGCCAACTGGTCCGCATGAAAAGGTAGTTCGAGGTTGTCGGCGGTGCCGTCGCCGACCGGCAGGACGGTCAGTCCCTCCAGGGCCGGGTGGTCCTGGTGTCCGGGGTCGGTGAGCGCGAGCCGGGCACCGGCGTCCGTGAGGACGGCCCGTAGGCGCTCGTCGGGCTGGGCGTCGTCCAGGGGCACGTAGGTGCCGCCGGCCTTGAGGACGGCCAGGATCGCCACCACGAGCGCGACGGAGCGGTCCATGAGCAGGGCGACCGGCGTCTCCATGCCCACGCCGGCCGTGACCAGCCGACGCGCCAAGCCGTTGGCGCGGGCGTTGAGTTCGGCATAGGTCAGCTCGCCGTCCACCGCCACCAGGGCGACGGCGTCGGGCGTCGCGGCGGCCTGGGCCTCGAACACCGCGGGCAGCCCGCCCTCGGGCAGCGCCGCCACCGGGCCCCTGCCGTCCGCGAACAGCCGCTCCCGCTCCGCCGGGCTGAGCACCTCGATCCCGCCGATCGGGGTGTCCGGGGCGGCCACGACGGCCCGGAGCACCCGGACCAGGCGCTCGCCCAGCGTCGCGGCGGTGGCGTGGTCGAACAACTCCTCGGCGTACTCCACGGCACCGGTGAGGCCGTTGGCGGCTCCGCTGTCGTCGTGCTGCTCCACGAAGGCGAAGGTCAGGTCGAACTTGGCCAGGTGCTGGTCCAGGTCCTGCGCGCGGCAGGTCAGCCCGGCGAAGTCGGACGGCAGGTCCTGGTCGCTGTCCAGCGTCAGCATCGTCTGGAAGAGCGGGTGACGGGCCGGGGTGCGGGCCGGGTTGAGGTGTTCGACCAGGCGGTCGAAGGGGATGTCCTGGTGGTCGAAGGCGTCGAGGTCGAGCCGCCGGACGCGCTCCAGCAGCTCCCGGAAGGTGGGGTCGCCGGAGGTGTCGGTGCGCAGCACCAGGGTGTTGACGAAGAAGCCGACCAGGTCGTCCAGGGCCTCGTCGGTGCGCCCGGCGACCACGGTGCCCAGCGGGAGGTCGGTGCCCGCGCCGAGCCGGGTGTACAGCACGGCCACGGCGGCCTGGAGGGCCATGAACAGGCTGGCCCGTTCCTGCGTCGCCAACTCGACGAGCGCGGCGTGCAGTTCGCCGTCGAGTGCGAGGTCGGCCGCGCCGCCGCGCCGGGTGGGTTCGGCCGGGCGGGGCCGGTCGTAGGGGAGGGCCAGTTCCTCCGGGGAGCCGGCCAGCGCCGCCTGCCAGTAGCCGAGTTGGGTGGCGATCACGCTGTCCGGGTCGTCCTCGGCGCCGAGGAACTCCTGCTGCCAGAGCGTGTAGTCGGCGTACTGGACGGGCAGTGCTTCCCACGCCGGGCGGGTGCCCGCGCGGCGGGCGCGGTAGGCGGTGTCGAGGTCGCGGAAGAGCGGGCCGACGGACCAGCCGTCGCTGGCGATGTGGTGCATCAGCACCAGCAGCACGTGTTCGCCGTGCGGTAGGGAGAACAGCCGGCACAGCAGCGGGAGTTCGGTTGCCAGGTCGAAGACGTGCCGCACGGACTCGTCCAGCCGCGCGGTCAGCTCGGCCTCGTCGGCCACCGGCACGGCGGTCACCTCGACGGACTCGACGGCGGAGCCGTCCGGGTCGGCGATCACCTGGTGCGGCCGGCCGTCGACCGCCGGGAAGGTGGTGCGCAGCACCTCGTGCCGGACGAGCACGTCCCGCAGCGCGCGGGAGAGGACGGCGGGGTCGACCTCGCCGGTGAGCCGGACGGCGAACGGGGTGTTGTAGAGCGCGCTGGGGCCTTCGAGCTGTTCGACGAACCACAGCCGCTGCTGCGCGAACGACAACGGGATCAAGGTCTGCCTCCGGGCGGTGACGTGCAGGGTGGACGTGACGGTCGTGCCGGCCGACGGTGCCGGACGGCGGGGAGCGACCTACGACGGGCTGCCCGGCCGGCGCATCGGCCTGAGGGCGGGACGGGCCTTGCGGGCCGCCGGCAGCGCGGTGGCGAGCTCACCGACCGTGGGGTGGTCGAAGAGGGTGCGGATCGACATCTCGACGCCCAGGGTGGTGCGGATGCGGCTGACCAGTTTGGTGGCGAGGAGGGAGTGGCCGCCGAGGTCGAAGAAGTCGTCGTCGATGCCGACCGTGGCCACGCCGAGCACCTGGGCGAACAGCTCGCACAGGCTCCGTTCCCGCTCGGTGCGGGGTTCGCGGCCTTGGGGTGTGGTGCGGTAGTCGGGGGCGGGGAGGGCGCGGCGGTCGACTTTGCCGTTGGGGGTGACGGGGAGGGTGTCGAGGGTGACGATGGCGGCGGGGAGCATGTAGGCGGGGAGGCGTTCGGCGGCGTGGGCGCGGAGTTCGGCGGGGGTGACGGGGTCGGGGGTGGCGGTGCCGCTGGCGGTTGTCGCCGACCGGGTGAGGTAGACGACGAGTCGTTTGTCGCCGGGTTGGTCCTCGCGGACGAGGGCGAGGGCGTGGCCCACGGTGGGGTGGGTGGTGAAGGCGGTCTCGACCTCGGCGAGTTCGATGCGGAAGCCGCGGATCTTGACCTGGTCGTCGGTGCGGCCGAGGAATTCGAGTTGGCCGGTGGTGGTCCAGCGGG
>NZ_JBEPAK010000331.1:0-6355 GCF_040298565.1 Kitasatospora sp. NPDC001539
GCCCAGGCCGCCGAGCCGTACGTGGTGCTCTCGGCCACCGCGACCGTGCCCGAGCCCCCACATCCACCACCCACGCGGACACCCCGAACGCACAACGGAGGCCCAGCGGTGCACGACCTACCGCAGCAGCTGGCCAACGGCCTGATCCTCGGCGCCCTCTACGGACTCGTCGCGATCGGCTACACGATGGTCTACGGCATCGTCCAGCTCATCAACTTCGCCCACGGCGAGATCGTCATGGTCGGCGGCTTCGGCGCCCTGACCGCCTACCTCGCCCTCCCCGGCGGCACCACCCTCTGGCTGGCCCTACCACTCATGCTGATCGCCGGCATCCTGGTCTCCACCCTCACCGCCGTCGCCGCCGAACGCTTCGCCTACCGGCCGCTGCGCAACGCCCCCCGGCTCGCCCCCCTCATCACCGCCATCGGGCTCTCCATCTTCCTCCAGCAACTCGTCTTCTCCTTCTACCCCGACGCCAAGAAGGCCCGCGTCTTCCCCAAGATCCCCGGCGACCCCTTCAGCCTCGGATCCGTCACCATCCAGCGCAGCGACATCTTCCTCATCATCGCCGCCCCCCTGTGCATGCTCGCCCTCGGCTGGTTCGTCACTCGCACCCGCTCCGGCCGCGCCATGCAGGCCACCAGCCAGGACCCCGACACCGCCAAACTCATGGGCATCGACACCGACCGCATCATCGTCCTCGCCTTCGCCATCGGCGCCGCCTTCGCCGCCGTCGCCGCCGTCGCCTACGGACTGCGCAGCGGCCAGGTCGACTTCCGCATGGGCTTCATCCTCGGCCTCAAGGCCTTCACCGCCGCCGTCCTCGGCGGCATCGGCAACATCTACGGCGCCATGCTCGGCGGCATCGCCCTCGGCCTCGCCGAAGCCCTCGCCACCGGCTACATCCAGCACCTGCCCGGCATGCACCTCTTCGGAGGCGGCGCCTGGAAGGACGTCTGGGCCTTCGTACTCCTCATCCTCGTGCTCCTCATCCGGCCCCAAGGCCTGCTCGGCGAGCGCGTCGCGGACAGGGCGTGACCACCATGACCACCACCACCGAGACCACCCCGGTCATCCCCCTGCCGGCCCCCGCCGCCACCGCCCTCACCGGCCTCGGCGCCCTCGCCGTCGCCGCCTCCGCCGCCATGTCCTGGACCTGGACCAGCGACTTCCCCGGCGACCTCACCTACTACGGCTCCCCCGCCGGCCTCCAGTGGCTCGCCCTCACCGCCGGCGTCCTCACCCTCGTCCTCCTCCTCGCCGCACGAGGCGTCCCCGGCCTGCGCTGGGCCGCACCCACCCGCAGCAACAACGCCGTCCTCCACGCCGCCACCGGCGCCCTCGCCGTCGCCGGCTACTCCGTCGCCGCCGTCTCCGTCGAACTCGGCGGCCTCGCCAACCTCGAACCCGGCGGCTGGGTCCTCGCCGCCGGCGGCCTCCTCACCGTCCTCGGCGCCCTCGGCCTCCCCCTCGACCGCCGCACCCACGTCCCCCTGCGGATCCTCGACAAGCGGCTCTTCCTACTCGTCCCCGCCGCCCCCATCGGCTGGTTCGCCGCCCACGCCATCCCCGACGACCAGCCCGTCGCCCCCGTCATGACCGCCCTCTCCGGCGCCCTCGCCATCGCCACCGGCGCCGTCCTCCTCCTCCAGCTCGGCCACCTCGCCAACAGCGCGCTGCGCCTCGGCAAGGTCGAACGCCCGCTCGCCGCACCCCGCGAACTGCCCTCCTGGGTCGAGGTGCTGCTCATCGTCGTGGCCTTCGGACTGGGCCTCTACGCGATCACCTTCGGCATCGACACCGAGTACGGCGAACTCTTCACCGGGTACCTCCTCCTCACCGCCTTCACCGTCGCCGCCCTCGCCGGATCCGGCCTGCTCGCCCGACTGCGCGCCCTCACCGTCAAGCACCGACCCGTCACCACCGGCGCCGCCTTCGCCGCCGCCGCCAGCTTCCCCTTCACCCAGAGCAGCGACCAGTACACCTCCGTCGCCACCAACATCCTGATCTTCGCCACCGTCGCCCTCGGCCTCAACATCGTCGTCGGCCTCGCCGGCCTCCTCGACCTCGGCTACGTCGCCTTCCTCGGCGTCGGCGCCTACGCCGCAGCCCTCGTCTCCGGCTCCCCCGCCTCCCCCATCCACGTCCAGTTCCCCTTCTGGGCCGCGATGCTCACCGGAGCCGTCGTCTCCATGGTCTTCGGCGTCCTCATCGGCGCCCCCACGCTGCGGCTGCGCGGCGACTACCTCGCCATCGTCACCCTCGGCTTCGGCGAGATCTTCCGCATCACCATGCTCAACCTCAACGGCACCACCGGCCCCAAGATCACCAACGGCTCCAACGGCATCCCCCGCATCCCCGACCTGCAGATCCTCGGCTTCGACCTCGGCAAGACCCACAGCATCGCCGGCATCGAACTCGGCCGCTTCTCCAACTACTACCTGCTGATGCTGCTCGTCACCGCGCTCGTCGTCCTCGTCTTCGCCCGCGTCGGCAACTCCCGCATCGGCCGCGCCTGGGTCGCCATCCGCGAGGACGAAACCGCCGCCGAGGCCATGGGCATCAACGGCTTCCGCCTCAAGCTCCTCGCCTTCGCCATGGGCGCCTGCCTCGCCGGCCTCGCCGGCACCGTCCAAGCCCACGTCAGCTACACCGTCACCCCCGACCAGTACACCTTCGCCGAAGCCCTCCCGCCCAACTCCGCCTTCCTCCTCGCCGCCGTCATCCTCGGCGGCATGGGCACCATCAGCGGACCCCTCGCCGGCGCCACCCTCCTCTTCCTCATCCCCAAGAAGCTCGAATTCCTCTCCGACTACCAACTCCTCGCCTTCGGCGCCGCCCTCATCGTCCTCATGCGCGTCCGCCCCGAAGGCCTCATCCCCAACCGCCGCCGGCAACTCGAATTCCACGAAGCCGCCATCCCCGCCCAGACCACCGGCGACGACGCCACCGCACTCACCAAGGCAGGGGCGTGACCCGCACGATGACCACCACCGCTGCTCCCCTGCTCGAAGTCACCGGCGTCACCATGCGCTTCGGCGGCCTCACCGCCGTCAACGACGTCTCCCTCACCGTCGGCGAAGGCGAGATCATCGGCCTGATCGGCCCCAACGGCGCCGGCAAGACCACCTTCTTCAACTGCCTCACCGGCCTGTACGTCCCCACCGAAGGCACCGTCCGCTACCGCGACACCCAACTGCCGCCCAAACCCCACCTCGTCACCCAGGCCGGCATCGCCCGCACCTTCCAGAACATCCGGCTCTTCGCCAACATGACCGTCCTGGAGAACGTCCTCGTCGGCCGCCACACCCGCACCAAGGAAGGCGTCCTCTCCGCCATCCTCCGCGGCCCCGGATACCGCCGCGCCGAAGCCGAGAGCCGCGCCAAGGCCATGGAACTGCTCGCCTTCACCGGCCTCGCCGACAAGGCCGACCACCTCTCCCGCAACCTGCCCTACGGCGAACAGCGCAAGCTGGAGATCGCCCGCGCCCTCGCCTCCGACCCCGGCCTCCTCCTGCTCGACGAACCCACCGCCGGCATGAACCCCCAGGAGACCCGGGCCGCCGAGGAACTCGTCTTCGCCATCCGCGACAAGGGCGTCTCCGTCCTCGTCATCGAGCACGACATGCGCTTCATCTTCAACCTCTGCGACCGGACCGCCGTCCTCGTCCAGGGCCAGAAGATCGTCGAGGGCGACCGCGAAACCGTCCAGAACGACGAACGCGTCATCACCGCCTACCTCGGCGCCCCTCTCGAAGGCGCCGCCCCCGCCGCCCCCGCCGCGCCGGAGACCGTTACGGAGAACGACCAGTGACCGCACTCCTCGAGGTCGAGGACCTCCGCGTCGCCTACGGCAAGATCGAAGCCGTCAAGGGCATCAGCTTCACCGTCAACCAGGGCGAGGTCACCACCCTCATCGGCACCAACGGCGCCGGCAAGACCACCACCCTGCGCACCCTCTCCGGCCTGCTCAAGCCCACCGCCGGCCGGATCACCTTCGACGGCCAGGACCTCACCACCGTCCCCGCCCACAAGATCGTCGCCCTCGGCCTCGCCCACTCCCCCGAAGGCCGGCACATCTTCCCCCGCATGACCATCGAGGAGAACCTCCTCCTCGGCGCCTTCCTCCGCTCCGACACCCCCGGCATCGCCGCCGACGTCGAACGCGCCTACACCCTCTTCCCCATCCTCGGCGAACGCCGCAAGCAGGCCGCGGGCACCCTGTCCGGCGGCGAGCAGCAGATGCTCGCCATGGGGCGGGCACTGATGTCCCAGCCCAAGCTGCTCATGCTGGACGAGCCCTCGATGGGGCTCTCGCCGCTGATGATGCAGAAGATCATGGCGACCATCCTCGAGCTCAAGGCCGGCGGGACGACCATCCTGCTGGTCGAGCAGAACGCCCAGGCGGCGCTGTCGCTGTCCGACCGCGGCTACGTCATGGAGACCGGCCGCATCGTCCTCTCCGGCACCGGCACCGACCTCCTGCACGACGAGTCCGTCCGCAAGGCGTACCTCGGCGAGGACTGAGCCCGGCACACACGGAGAGGGGCCCGGCGGACGTACCGTCCACCGGGCCCCTTTCCTGTCCGTCCTGTCCTGCGCTACTCGGACGTGCCCTCGTCCGCCTTCTTGCGGTCCTGGGCCTCGCCCTCCTCGATGACGGCCTCGGCCACCGCGGCCATCGTCATCCGCCGGTCCATCGAGGTCTTCTGGATCCACCGGAAGGCGGCCGGCTCGGTCAGCCCGAACTTCGTCTGCAGCACGCCCTTCGCCCGGTCCACCAGCTTCCGGGTCTCCAGGCGCTGGGTGAGGTCCCCGATCTCCTTCTCCAGCGCCCGCATCTCGGTGTACCGCGACACCGCCATCTCGATCGCCGGGACCAGGTCCGACTTGGAGAACGGCTTCACGATGTACGCCATCGCCCCGGCGTCCCGCGCCCGGTCCACCAGCTCCCGCTGCGAGAACGCCGTCAGCATGAGCACCGGAGCCAGGTGCCGCTCGTGGATCTGCTCAGCCGCGGAGAGCCCGTCCAGGACGGGCATCTTCACGTCGAAGATCGCCAGATCCGGCTTCAGCTCCTCCACGAGCTTCACCGCCGTCTCCCCGTCCCCCGCTTCGCCGACGACGGTGTACCCCTCCTCCTCGAGCATCTCCTTGAGGTCGAGGCGGATCAACGCCTCGTCCTCGGCGATCACGATCCGGGTGATCTGGGGCGTATCGGTCTCAAGCGGCTGTGCCTGCTCGTCGGCGGTGCTCACTGCGCTCCTCGTTCCGGCGGGGTACTGCATGCACGAGGGTACCTAGACACGGTATGTTTGAGACACGACGCGAAGGCAGTAGCCTTCAAATCGTAGGCCCCGATAGCCCAACTGGCATGAGGCAATGGTCTCAAACACCATACAGTGTGGGTTCGAATCCCACTCGGGGCACTTTTCCTTCGAATCGAAGGGACCGGTATCCGGTCCAAGCGGTCTCGGAGTCAGAGGATCTTCACTCGATCGAGTGGAGATCCTCTCGTTTGCATGCGCACGGGAACCGCGCGATGCAATCTCGCTCACATGTACGACATGGCTACACGCCGACGCGCATTGGACCTTCACGCAGCGGGCCTGTCATTCAGCCAGGTCAGTCGCGCGACCGGGATATCTCGATTCGCAATCCGCGAGTGGGCGTCCGGAGCCGTCCCAAGCCCGCGCATGACGGCCGAGTGCCCGATCCGCAACGGACAGCTCGACCCCTCGTGCCCGCGCGCCGACTACGCCTATCTCCTCGGCCTCTACCTCGGAGACGGCTGCATCAGCGAAGGCCGCCGCAAGGTCCACGCCCTCCGGATCGCGTGCTGCGACAGCTGGCCCGGCCTGATCGACGAGTGCGAGCAAGCCGTCTCCACCGTCATGCCGCGCAACAGGGTCCTGAGGGTCCGTGCGCCGGGCTGCACCAGCGTCGTCAGCACCAGTAAGCACTGGCCCTGCCTCTTCCCGCAGCACGCGCCTGGGCCGAAGCATCTGCGAACGATCTCCCTCGCCCCCTGGCAACAGAAGATCGTCGACGCCCACCCCTGGGAGTTCCTGCGCGGCCTGATCCACTCCGACGGCTGCCGCATCACCAACTGGACGACCCGTACGGTGGGCGGGCTCCCGAAGCGCTACGAGTACCCGCGGTACTTCTTCACCAACACGTCGGCCGACATCATCCGTCTCTTCACCACCACGCTCGATGCCGTCGGCGTCCAGTGGAAGCACGGATCCCGGTCCAACGGCGGCTTCAACATCTCCATCGCCCGGAAGGACTCCGTGGCCCTCATGGACGCCCACATCGGCCCCAAGTACTGACGGCGGCGCGGCCCCGGTGGGGC
>NZ_JBEPAK010000332.1:0-6341 GCF_040298565.1 Kitasatospora sp. NPDC001539
GCCGGCCGGGCGCCGGCCGTCCAGGTAGCCGGCGCCGGCCGCGGTGACGGCTCGGCCCAGCTGGTCGAGCAGCAGCCGGTTGAGCACCAGCAGATCGGCGGCGTCACCGGCGTGGGCGTCCCGGGTGACCGAGTCCCAGCAGACCTCCAGGCCGAGGTGGTGGGCGAGCAGCACGGCGTCCAGCGGCAGGCCCTCCTCGGCCCGGCGCGCGGCGGACTCCCGTACGGCGGCGAACTCCTCGGCGGGGGCGGGGAGTCCGGTGCGCACCGTGTGGGCGAGTGCGCGGATGCGCCGTTCGGTGTCCCGGGTGAGCTCGCCGGTGAGCTGCTCGCGCGGGAGGCGGCGGTAGACCGGCACGCGCTCGAGCAGGGCGGCGACCACGCGCTCGGCCAACTCGCGGACTCCGTTGAGGAGCAGCTGGTCGGCCGGTCGGCCGCCGATCACCGGGACCTTCCAGGTCGGCGTGGTTCCGGGGGTGTCCGGGGGCGTGCAGTGGGGTGCGTTGTGACCGGTCACAGAGAACACCGTCCAGGTCTGGGGAACGCCCAAGGGCCGGGCCGGAGGGGCGACCGCATCATTGAGCCACTCGGGTTACCTGTTGGTAACAAACTTCCGCCGTGGAGGCAACAGTTGAGAACCCCACTTCTCCGCTTCTCCCCGACTCCCCTGCGCCGCCCGCTCGGCGGGATCCTCGGCGCGATCCTGCTGGCGGGCGCGCTGCTGGCGGGGGCGGCCACGCCGGCCTCGGCCGCACCGTCGACCGCCGCGGCCCCGGCCGCCGGCACCGCCCAACTCCCGCCCGACGGCGACTCGGTGGCCTCGCCGCCCGGCGCCAACGACTGGAACTGCCGGCCGACCGCCGCACACCCCCACCCGGTGGTCCTGGTCCACGGCACCTTCGCCAACCGCTACGAGAACTGGCTGGCGCTCTCCCCGCTGCTGAAGGACCTCGGGTACTGCGTCTTCGCGCTCGACTACGGCACCGTTCCCGGCATCACCTCCACCGGCAGCGGCCTGCTGCTGCCGATCGGCGGGCTCGGGGCCGTGTCCGACTCGGCGGCCCAACTGGCGCACTTCGTCGACCTGGTGCGGAGCGCGACCGGCGCGGCGAAGGTCGACATCGTCGGGCACTCGCAGGGCGGCATGATGCCGAACTACTACCTCAAGTTCCTCGGCGGGGCGTCGAAGGTCGACACGCTGGTCGGCCTGGCGCCGTCCAACCACGGCACGACGCTCGACGGGATCACCAACCTCGCGCCGTACTTCCCGGGCGTCGCCGACCTGATCTACACGGTCTGCCAGGCCTGCCGTGACCAGGCGGTGGGCTCCGACTTCAACGCGACGATGGCCTCCCGGCCGGACACCGTGCCGGGCGTGCGGTACACGGTGATCTCGACCCTGTACGACGAGGTCGTCACCCCGTGGCGGACCCAGTTCCTGAACGGGCCGGACGTCGACAACCAGGTCCTGCAGAACCACTGCCCGCTCACGCTCGCCGAGCACGTGGCGATCGCGTTCTCGCCGACGGCGCTGCACCTGGTGGCCAACGCCCTGGACCCGGCGCACGCCACGCCGGTGCTCTGCGGCTGAGCCGGATCCGCCCGCGACCGCCCGTGTTCCCGGCTGCCCCGGGGGCACGGGCGGCGCGCCGTCAGGCGGGCGAGCGGTCAGCGAGCGGGGTGGAAGGTGACGGCGGCGCAGACGCCGCCGTCGGACGGCAGCAGCCGGTACGGACCGGGGGCGGCCAGCAGTGCGGCGTCGAAGCGGGCCAGTTCGGTGCCGTCCAGGGTCGCCGAACCGGCGAGGCAGACCAGCAGGACGGTCGCCGCGGGCGGCACGGCCAGCGGGCCGGGCGCGCCGAGCAGGTCCACGGTCGCCTCGACCCGGCCACGACGGGTCATCACGTTGAAGTCCACCACCGGGCCGCCGAGCAGGCGGCAGTCCGTCGTGGCGTCGCCGGCGAAGGCGAACGGGCGGAAGGGGGCGTCGATCACCTGCTCGCCGCCGTCCACGGTCAGCGCCATGCCCGCGCCCTCGACCAGGGTGATCACGCGGTCGATGCCGGGGAACCGCGAGAACGGTCCGGCGGAGGCGACGTCGGCGAGGCTGACCCGCCAGTCGAAGCCGTCCAGCCCGGCCCCGGCCGGGAAGCCGGCGACCTCCCTGGTCACCCCGCCGCCGTTGAGCCACGGCGTGGCGGGGCGCTCGTCGGCGCGCAGGAGCTGGATGCGTCCGCTGGTCGTCATGGGGGTGCATCCTGCCACCTGACACCTGCGCCTGCCACCTGCCTGCCGCCCCCTGCCCCCGGCCCCCGCCGCCTCTCACCTGCGGCCCGTCGGCGCCGTCCCACGGTCGGCGCCGTGGCCACCGTCAGCGCCGTCCCACCGCCAGCGGCAGGAGCGCCGCCGCCGTCGCGGTGAGGGCCACCGTGGTGAGGGCCAGCGGCAGTCCGGCCGCGTCGGCGAGGAAGCCGATCACCACCGGCCCGACCAGCATCCCCCCGTACCCCAGCGTCGAGGCGAGCGCGACGTCCTGCGGGCCGCCCGTCGCGCCGGCCCGGGCGATGGCGAGCGGGAAGAGGTTGGCCAGCCCGAGGCCGACCAGCACGAAGCCGCCGATCGCGACCGGAACAGCCGGGGCCGCCGCCGCGACCAGCATGCCGACCGCCGCCGCCAGTCCGCCGCACAGCATCAGCCGCGTCTGGCCGAGCCTGATGCTCAGCCAGGTGCCGCCCACCCGCCCGCTGGTCATCGCGAAGGCGTACGCGGCGTAGCCGGCGGCCGCCGTCCCGGCGCCGGCGTGGACGTCGTCCGTCAGGTGCAGGGTCGCCCAGTCGGCCACCGCACCCTCGCCGTACGCGGTGCACAGCGCGGTGAGACCGAGCAGCAGCACCAGCAGTCGGGCGTGACCGCGGGCGGGTCGGCCCGCGGTGCCCTCGGGCGGCCCGTCGGCTGCGCCCTCCACCGGGCGCGCGGGCGTCGCCCCCGGTGCCACTCCCGCCGCCGGGCTGCGCAGCAGCACGACGCCCGCGCCGGCGGTGACGGCCAGGCCCAGCAGTCCGCCGAGCGCGAGGGCCCAGGCGGTGGTGAGCCGGTCGGCGAGCAGTCCGCCGAGGCCCGCACCGAGCAGCCCGCCGAGGCTGTATCCGGCGTGGAAGCTGGGCATGACCGGCCGCCGCAGTTGGGCGACCAGGTCGACGGCGGCGCTGTTCATGGCGACGTTGGCGCCCCCGTACCCGGCTCCGAAGAGCAGCAGCACGCAGCCGAGCGAGAGCACCGAGTGGGCGTGCGCGGGCAGCGGTACGGCGAGGCTGAGCAGGGCGAGCGAGCCGACGGTGACCGGCCGGGAGCCGTACCGCACGCAGAGCCGTCCGACCACCGGCATGGTGAGGACGGCTCCGGCGGACAGGCAGAGCAGCGCCAGGCCGAGGGCGCTGTGGGTGGCGCTGACCTGGCTGCGCACGTCGGGGATGCGGACGACCCAGGCGGCGAAGAGGAAGCCGTCGACGGCGAAGAAGGCGGTGAGGGCGATCCGTGCGGGGCCCCAGGGGCTGTCGGTGGCGGGGGTCGTGCTGCGAGACTGGGGCGAGGAGTCGGCGGGGCGCGGGCGGGAACGGATTTTGTTTCGAAGCGGCACAAAGTCACAATAGGGTCGTGCAGCTCTCACCTTCAAGCCCGAGGCCCCGCTCCGGAGCGGATCCCGACGCACCGCGCGACGCCCACCGGCGCGCGGCCCCCGACCGCGGTCGGACGCTGCTCGGCCCCGCGCTCTCGCTCATCCACACCGGCCAGACGCCCACGCGCTCCGCGCTCACCCGCGCCCTGGACGTCACCCGGGCCACGGCCGGCGCGGTCACGGCCGAACTCGAGGCCCTCGGCCTGATCACCGTCGACTCGCGCCCGGCCGGTGGCGGCCGGGGCCGGCCCTCGCACCGGCTGGCGATCGACCCCCACGGCCCGGTGGTGGTCGCCGGCCAGATCCACGCCGACCAGCTGAGCGTGACCCTGGCCGGCCTCGGCGGGCTGCTCGAGCCGCCCGTCCACCTGCCGCTGCCCGCCGCCACCGACCCGGTCCGGATGCTGCGCGCCGTCGCCCAGGCGGGCGCCGAACTGGCCCGCTCCACCGAGCGCCGCTGTCTGGCCGCCTCGCTCGCGCTGCCCAACCCCGTCACCGAGCCGGACGGCACCGCCCTGGCGGCACTGCACTTCGCCTGGCCCAGCGGCACCCCGGTCGCGGACCTGTACGACGTCGAGGTCGGCCGCGCCGACCACGGCCCCGCCGCCCTGCGCCCGCTGCCCACCTTCGTCGGCAACGACGCCAACCTCGCCGCACTCGCCGAGTACCGCCACGGCGCCGGGCGCGGCGCCCGCCACCTCCTGCTGGTCACCTCCGGCCACAGCGGCGTCGGCGGCGCGCTGGTGATCGACGGTCACCTGCACACCGGCAGCGCCGGGCTCGCGCTGGAAGTCGGCCATCTCACCGTCGACCCCCAGGGCCGGCCCTGCGTGTGCGGCAACCGGGGCTGCCTCAACTCGGAGACCGACCCCGACGCGCTGTTCGCCGCCGCCGGACTCACCCCGGAGCCCGGGCGCCCGCTGCTCGACCAGGCCCGCGAACTGTGCTGGGCGGCCGCGACCGACGAGCGGGCCCGCGCGGCGGTGGAGCACGTCATCGACCGGCTCGGCCTCGGGCTGGCCGGGGTCGCCAACATCCTCAACCCCGACCGGGTGGTGCTCAGCGGCCTCCACCTGGACCTGCTGGAGGCCGCCCCCGACCGGCTGCGCGCGGTGGTCGCCGAGCGCTGCCTGTGGGGGCGCAGCGGACGGGTGCCGATCGTCGGCGCGGACCTGGCGCACGGCGCGCTCGCGGGCGCGGCCGAGCTGGGCTGGGGGCCGTACCTGGCGGATCCGCAGTCGGTGCCGGTCTAGCGGGCGGCGGCGTCGGTCGGCCAGGCGGACCGCCGGACCGGCCGGCCCTAGCGGGCGGCGGCGTCGGCCGGCCGGGCGAACCGCCGGACCGCCGGACCGGTCGGCCGGCGTGAGCCGGGAGTGCCCGGGGATAAGGGGAAGCTGGATCTCCGGAAACGGTCACTTATCGTGACCCTCGTACACTCGTAGTGAGCAGCGGGGGGCCGCAACGAGGAGTAGTGACCGATGAGCACCCAGCCCGGTGGGATCCCCGGCCTCGAGCCGACCGCCGACGTCGACCGTTCGGACCCCCAGTACCGCGCCTGGCTCAAGGAGGCGGTGCGCAAGGTCCAGGCCGACGCCAACCGCTCCGCCGACACCCACCTGCTGCGCTTCCCGCTGCCGGCCGAGTGGGGGATCGACCTCTACCTCAAGGACGAGTCCACCCACCCGACCGGCTCGCTCAAGCACCGCCTCGCCCGCTCCCTCTTCCTCTACGGGCTCTGCAACGGCTGGATCCGCCCGGGCAAGCCGGTGATCGAGGCCTCCAGCGGCTCCACCGCCGTCTCCGAGGCCTACTTCGCCCAGTTGATCGGGGTGCCGTTCATCGCCGTCATGGCCAAGAGCACCAGCCAGGCCAAGATCGACCTGATCGAGTTCCACGGCGGCGAGTGCCACCTGGTCGAGCGCTCGGACGCGGTGTACGAGGCCTCCGCCCGGCTCGCCGAGGAGACCGGGGGGCACTACATGGACCAGTTCACCTACGCCGAGCGGGCCACCGACTGGCGCGGCAACAACAACATCGCCGAGTCGGTCTTCGCCCAACTGCGCCTGGAGCCGCACCCCGAACCGGCCTGGATCGTCGCCACGGCCGGCACCGGCGGCACCTCGGCGACCATCGCCCGGTACGTGCGCTACATGCAGTACGACACCCGGATCTGCGTCGCCGACCCGGAGAACTCCTGCTTCTTCGACGGCTGGGTGAACCACGACCCCGGCGCCCTGTGTGACAGCGGCTCGCGGATCGAGGGCATCGGACGGCCCCGGATGGAGCCGAGCTTCGTGCCGGGGGCGGTCGACCGGATGATGAAGGTGCCGGACGCCGCCTCCATCGCCGCGGTCCGGGTGCTGGAGCGGGTGCTCGGCAAGAAGGCGGGCGCCTCCAGCGGGACGGGGCTGTGGAGCGCGCTGCGGATCGTCGCCGAGATGCGGGCGGCCGGGCGCACGGGCAGCGTGGTCACCCTGATCTGCGACCCGGGCGACCGCTACCTGGACAAGTACTACTCGGACGACTGGCTGGCCGGCGAGCGCATCGACATCGCCCCGTACCGGGCCGCGCTGGAGTCGTTCCTGGCGGGCGGGGAGTGGGCGGCCTGATCACCGGCCGGACGGCGGCCGGGCGGCCCCCCCCGCCCGCCGCCCCCCAACGCGAGA
>NZ_JBEPAK010000333.1:0-6278 GCF_040298565.1 Kitasatospora sp. NPDC001539
CTTCAGCGCCTCAGCGCCTCAGTGCTTCAGGCTCAGCTGAAGGAGTCGCCGCAGGCGCAGGAGCCGGTGGCGTTCGGGTTGTCGATCGTGAAGCCCTGCTTCTCGATGGTGTCCACGAAGTCGACGGTGGCGCCGCCCAGGTACGGGGCGCTCATCCGGTCGGTGACGACCTTGACGCCGTTGAAGTCCTTCAGCACGTCGCCGTCGAGCGAGCGCTCGTCGAAGAACAGCTGGTAACGCAGGCCGGAGCAGCCACCGGGCTGGACGGCGACGCGCAGCGCGAGGTCGTCGCGGCCTTCCTGCTCCAGCAGGGCCTTGACCTTGGCCGCGGCGGCATCGGTGAGGAGGATGCCACTCTCGACGGTGGTCTCGTCCTGGACGGTCATCTGCTTTCTCCCGGTCTTGACGACGGTATGCCGCCAGTGCCAACCAACGGCCGTCCGGTTTCATTTCCCGGACGGCGATGGATTTCTGCGGCCTGTTCGGCGGCCGGTTTTCCGTGGGCCGGGTGTGCCACCCGCGTCCCCTACGCTCCCCATGCTCGCACAACCGGCGCGTACCGGTCACGGCCCTCCTCGTGGATCCGGGTGAACCGGCCCCGTGGCCGGCCGTTCGGCGCCAGGATGGGCGGCATGATCCTTCGCCAGGTCAGGGACACCGCAGAGGACGCGGAGGCCGTCCGGGAACTGTCCTCCGCCGCTCGCGCCGAGTCGGACGGCGGGCCGGCGGCAGCTGCGGCGCCGCCCTGGCCGGCACCTCTGGAGCTGGCCCGGACCCGGCACCTGGCCCGCACCGATCCGGGCGGGTGCTGGCTGGCCTGGACGGGCGGGGAGACGGTCGGGGTGGTGCTGTCGCTGCGCCGGGAGGGGCTGTGGATGCCCTCGCTGTTCGCGGTCCGCCCGTCCGCCCGGGGCAAGGGGGTCGGACGGCTGCTGCTGGAACGGGCCGCGGCCCACGCGAGGGGCTGCCTGCGGGGCATGGTCTGCTCCTCCTCCGCCCCGGCGGCGGCCCGGCGCTACCGACTGGCCGGGTTCACCCTGCACCCGGCGATGCGGCTGAGCGGGCGGGTGGACCGGGCGGGGCTGACCGATCCGGGGGACATCCCGGTGCACCCCGGCAACGCGACCCACCTGCACCTGCTGGACTCGGTGGACCGGCGGCTGCGCGGGTCCGCACACGGGCCCGACCACGAGCTGATGCTGGGGCACTTCGAGGAACTGCTGGTCGCCGACGCGCTGGCCGGCAGCGGCTACTGCTACCGGGACGGCGGCTCGGTGCGGCTGCTCGCGGCCACCAGCAAGCGGATCGCCGCCCGGCTGCTGCGGGAGGCGCTGGCCCGGGTGCCGGAGGGCGTCGAGGCGCGGGTGGAGCACCTCACGGCCGAGCAGGAGTGGGCGCTGGATGTGGGGCTGGAGGTCGGGCTGACCCCGGAGACCGGGGGCTTCGTCGGGGTGCGGGGGATGCGGCCGCCGAGCCCGTACCTGCCGAGCGGGGCGTTCCTGTAGCGACGGGCGCGGCCGGGAACGCGTACGGCCCCGGCGCGCGGGGCGCCGGAGCCGTACGGGAACCTGGCGTCGGTCAGACCATGGTGTCCAGGATCTCCCGGACCATCTCCATGGTCGTGCCCGGGTGCAGGAAGGCGAAGCGGGCGACCGTCTCGCCGTCCCAGCCGGTCGGGGTGACGAAGCCGATCTGGTCCGCGAGCAGCTGCTGCGACCAGCGGTAGTAGTCGTCGTTGGTCCAGCCCTTGCGCTTGAAGCAGACGGCCGAGAGCTGCGGGTCGAACAGCAGCTCCAGGTGCTCGGTCTCGCGGATCAGCTGGGCGGTGTCCCGGGCCAGCTGGAGGCCGGTCTCGATGGCGTCGGTGTAGGCCTGGACGCCGTGGACGGCCAGCGAGAACCACAGCGGCAGGCCGCGGGCGCGCCGGGTGAGGTGGTAGGCGTAGTCGGTGGGGTTCCACTCGTCGCCCTCGGTGTGCAGGACGTCCAGGTAGGAGGCGTCCTGGGTGTGCACGGCGCGGGCCAGCTGCGGGTTGCGGTAGATCAGCGCGGCGCAGTCGAAGGGGGCGAACAGCCACTTGTGCGGGTCGACCACGAAGGAGTCGGCGTGCTCGATGCCGTCGTAGCGCTCGCGCACCGAGGGGGCGAACAGGCCGGCGCCGCCGTAGGCGCCGTCCACGTGGAACCACAGGTCCCGCTCGCGGGCGACTTCGGCCAGGCCCTTGAGGTCGTCGACGATGCCCTCGTTGGTGGTGCCGGCGGTGCCGACGACCGCGATGACCGTCTCGGGGTGGGGGTCGGCCGCCAGGGCCGCGCGCAGCGCCTCGCCGGTGAACCGCCGGTTCACGGTCGGGACCTTGAAGGCCTCGACGCCGATGATGTTGAAGGTGTTCTTGACCGAGGAGTGCACCTGGTCCGCGACCGCGATCCGCAGCCGCGCCTCCGGACCGACGCCGAGGCGGCGGCGGGCGGTGTCGCGGGCGACGACCAGAGCGGAGAGGTTGCCCGCCGAGCCGCCGGAGACGAAGCAGCCGCCGGCCGTCTCGGGCAGGCCGGCGCGGTCGGCGATCAGGCGGAGCACCTGGTTCTCGGCGGCGATCGCGCCGGCCGCCTCCAGCCAGGAGATGCCCTGGAGCGAGGCGCAGGAGACGACCATGTCGAACAGCAGCGCGGCCTTGGTCGGGGCGCACGGGATGAAGGACAGGTAGCGGGGGCTGTCGGCGGAGATGACCGCCCGGGAGAGCTCGTGGTCGTACAGCTTGAGCACGTCGGCCGGGTCGTTGCCGTCCTGGTTGAGCAGACCGGACAGCTGGGCGCGCAGGTGCTCGCCGTCACCGGGGTGGTCGAGCGGGACGGGGTCGTACTGCAGCCGCTCCCGCATGTAGTCGAAAACCAGGTCGACCAGTTCGTTGTCGGGCCGGTGCATGCGGTCGGGTACTGCGGACACGGCTGTCCCTCTCGGCTGTGGAGTGTCGGGGGGATCCGGTCTGCGGGACGCCTCACCGCGTCGACCGGACGTGATCAGCGTAGGCAGCCGCGGCGCTTCGCCGCGCGTCGGAACGCGGCTGGTCAGGCAGGTTTCGAGCGTCTTCGGGCGGGTTCGCGCAGGATTCCTGCGCGTGGGCCGGAGGGTCAGCCGATCAGCTGGGAGAGGACCACGGAGGAGCGGCTGCGCTGGACGCCGGGCTCGCGCCGGATGCGCTCGATGACGGCCTCCAGATGGCGGGTGTCCGCCGCCCGGAGGTGGACCAGCGCGTCCGGGTCGCCGGTGACCGTCCAGGCGGCGACGACCTCGGGGAACTGCCGCAGGCTGGCGAGGATCTCCTCGGGGGCGGTGCGCTCGCGGCAGTAGACCTCGACGAAGGCCTCGGTCTGCCAGCCGAGCACGGCCGGATCGAGCACCACCGTGAAGCCGCGCACCACGCCGCGCGCCCGGAGCCGGTCGATGCGGCGGCGCACGGCGGTGGCGGAGAGGTTCACCTGGAGGCCGATCTCGGCGTAGGAGGCCCGGCCGTCGCTGCCGAGCCGGGCGAGGAGCTGCCGGTCCGTCTCGTCCAGGTCCGCCCCGATCACCTCGTGCGCTCGGCTGCTCGTCATCGGTGCGGGGCTCCACGGGTCGTGCGGGGTGTTCGAGGGTGCGTTCCGGCGGCGGTCGGTGTGCGGGAGGCGGTCGCTGGGCTGCCGCCGGCACCGCCGGTACCGATGCCGAAACGGTTCGCCACCCATTCTGGCGGATGACCTGAACGAGTTCACCGCCTGCGGATGACGCGGAGGAGACCCGGGCCTGTCCGGCGGACTCCGTCGGGCCGGGCCACAGCCGCGGTCCGACCGACCGGTCCTCAGTCCACGAGCAGGACGATCTTCCCCCTGGTGCGGCCCTCGGCGCTGAGCGCCTGGGCGGAGGCGGCCTGGGCCAGCGGGAAGGTGGAGGCGACGGTGACGGTCAGCCGGCCGTCGTCGGCGAGCGCGGCCAGTTCGGCCAGGTCCGCGGCGTCGGGACGGACCCACACGTAGTGGCCGCCGAGGGCCTTCACCCCGAAGTCCACGATGGAGGCGATCCGGCCCCGGTCGGCCACCAGCCCGGCCGAGACCTGTACGGCTCCCCGGCCGACCAGGTCGAGGGCCGCGTCCACGCCGTCCGGGGCGAGCGCCCGCACCCGCTCGGCCAGCCCCTCCCCGTGGGCGACCGGTTCGGCGCCCAGTCCGCGCAGGAAGTCGTGGTTGCGCTCACCGGCCGTGCCGATCACCCGGGCGCCGCGGGCGCGGGCGATCTGGACGGCCAGGTGGCCGACCCCGCCGGCGGCCGCGTGCACCAGCAGGGTGTCGCCCGCCGAGAGCCGCAACGTCCGCAGGCTCTGCAGGGCGCTGAGCCCGGCCAGCGGCAGCCCGCCGCACTGCGCCCAGTCGAGCGCGGCGGGCCTGCGGGCGAGGGTGCGGACCGGCGCCGCGACCAGTTCGGCGTAGGTGCCGTGCTCGACGGCGTCCTTGCGGACGTAGCCGTACACCTCGTCGCCGGGGGCGAACTCGGTCACCCCGCCGCCGACCGCCCGGACCACGCCGGCCACGTCCCAGCCCGGCACCAGCGGGAAGTGGACGTCCAGCATGCCGTCCAGGGCGCCGTCCCGGATCTTCCAGTCCACCGGGTTCACCCCGGCGGCTCGCACCTGCACCAGGACGGAGTCGGGCCCGACCTTGGGGTCGGGCAGGTCGGTGTACTCGACCACCTCGGGGCCGCCGTAGCGGTTGATCGCGATTGCCTTCATGGGGTCAGCCATACCCGACCGCCCCGGAATACCGGCCCGGCCACGCCGGAACGGCCCTGAACCGGTGACCGGCACCGCGGCAGTCCACTTCGGCGAGCGGTTCTCGTCACATCGACAGGATGGCCATCGTCACTCTGACGCTAAGCGGTTAGAATAGATAGCGTCAGATAGACGAAAAGGCTTCACCGCTCGATCGGCCGCACAGAAGGGCACCCGCCCGTGACCACCACCCTCACCGAGACCCACGGCGTCGACCCCACTCCGACGCCGCTCGCTCTGCTGCTGCTCGGCCGGGAGGCCGACCCGAACAGCGAGCGCGGCGTCGAGTGCCCCGGCGACCTCCCGCCGGCCTCCGACCCCGACCTCGTCGAGCGCGCCCGCGCGGCCAAGGCCGCGCTCGGCGACCGCGTCTTCATCCTCGGGCACCACTACCAGCGCGACGAGGTCATCGAGTTCGCCGACGTCACCGGCGACTCCTTCAAGCTCGCGCGCGACGCGGCGGCCCGCCCCGAGGCCGAGTACATCGTCTTCTGCGGCGTGCACTTCATGGCAGAGTCCGCGGACATCCTCACCAGCGACCGGCAGCAGGTCGTCCTCCCGGACCTCGCGGCCGGCTGCTCGATGGCCGACATGGCCACCGCCGAGCAGGTCGCCGAGTGCTGGGACGCGCTGACGGACGCCGGCATAGCCGACGTGACCGTGCCGGTCTCGTACATGAACTCCTCCGCCGACATCAAGGCCTTCACCGGCAAGCACGGCGGCCTCATCTGCACCTCCTCCAACGCCAAGCGCGCCCTGGAGTGGGCCTTCGAGCAGGGCGAGAAGGTGCTCTTCCTGCCGGACCAGCACCTCGGCCGCAACACCGCGGTGCGGGACATGGGCTTCTCGCTGGACGACTGCGTCGTCTACAACCCGCACAAGCCGAACGGCGGCCTGACCGCCGAGCAGCTGCGGGACGCCAAGATGATCCTCTGGCGCGGGCACTGCTCGGTGCACGGCCGGTTCAACCTGGACTCCGTCAACGACGTCCGCGAGCGGATCCCCGGCGTGACCGTCCTGGTGCACCCCGAGTGCAAGCACGAGGTCGTCGCGGCCGCCGACATGGTGGGCTCGACCGAGTACATCATCAAGGCCCTGGACGCCGCCGAGCCCGGCTCCAAGTGGGCCATCGGCACCGAGCTGAACCTCGTCCGCCGCCTGGCCAAGGCGCACCCGGACAAGGAGATCGTCTTCCTGGACCGCACGGTCTGCTTCTGCTCCACCATGAACCGGATCGACCTGCCGCACCTGGTCTGGGCGCTGGAGTCGCTGGTCGACGGCCGGGTGCCGAACGTGATCACCGTGGACCCGGAGACCGAGAAGTACGCCAAGGCCGCCCTCGACCGGATGCTGGCCCTCCCGTAGCCCGACGCCCGCCCGCCCGCCTGCCCGGAGGCGAGCGGGCGACCCCGCCCCGAGCCGAAGGGGCGCGCCGGTGCCGAAAGGGAGAAGCGAGGAGGCCCCGAGGGACGAGGGG
>NZ_JBEPAK010000334.1:0-6275 GCF_040298565.1 Kitasatospora sp. NPDC001539
CCGGGCAGCGAAAAGCCCCGCCCCCTCGAGGGGGCGGGGCTTTTCGCTGCCCGGGCGCTCCGGCCGGGCGCTCCCCGGCCGATGCCTGACCGCCGCCGGGCCGCCGCCGGGCCGCCGCGCGGTAACGCTTCGGCATCCTCCGCTCCACGGCCCATTGACACCCCGCTGACGGGGCCCGTACGGTCCTGTTCACGCGGACTGGAAAGTTTCCTAACAGTTCACGACGCCATCCCGTCACGCCGCACCGCCGTCACGTCACGCCGCACCGCCGCACCGCCGCCGCCGCACCACCCGCTCCACCGCCATCCCGTCGCGTCACCTCGGTTCACGTCGACCCCCGTCGCTTCACGTCGGACAGCCGGAAGGGGAGGATCCCGGTCATGACCAACAGCACCGCCAAGGCCCCCCTCGCCGGCACCCCCAGCCTGCTGCGCGCCATCAACGACCGCGCCGCCCTCGAACTCCTGCTGGCGAACGGCCCGCTCTCCCGCACCCAGATCGGCACCCTGACCGGGCTGTCCAAGCCCACCGCCTCCCAGCTGCTGGCCCGTCTGGAGACGGCCGGGCTGGTCCTGCCGGTCGGCACCACCGCGGGCGGCCCCGGCCCCAACGCGCAGCTGTACCAGGTGAATCCGGCCGCCGGGTACGCCGCCGGGCTGGACGTCACCAACAGCGGCATCAGCGTCGCGATCGCGGACATCACCGGCACCACCCTGGCCGAGCACACCGTGTCCACCAGGGGCGTGCCCGCCGCCGGGACCGTCCCCGCGGTCGCCGCCGCCGTCGCCGAGGCGGCCCGGGCCGCCGGGCTCGCCGAGGGGAGCCTGCGCACCGTGGCGATCGGCGTCGGCGGCGCCCCCGACCCGGTCACCGGCAAGCTGCGCTACGCCTCCCACCTGCCCGGCTGGCACTCGCCGCGGCTGGTCGAGGAACTGTCCGAGGCGATCGGCGCGCCGGTGTCGATCGAGAACGACGTCAACCTGGCCGCCGTCGCCGAACAGGCCACCGGTGCGGCCGCGGGCTTCGAGGACTTCGTCCTGCTCTGGGCCGGGTCGGGCACCGGCGCCGCGGTGGTGATCGCCGGGCGGCTGCACCGCGGCTTCACCGGCGGCGCCGGCGAGGTCGGCTACATGCCGGTGCCCGGCTCGCCGGTCGAGTGGGACGCCCGCCGGCGCAAGTTCGGCGGTTTCCAGGCCCTGGTCGGCGCACCCGCCGTCCGGGCGCTGGCCCGGGAGCACGGCCTCGGCGCGCCCAGTGCCGAGGAGTCCATCACCAGGGCGCTGGCCACCCCGGGTGCCGGCGACGCCTTCCTCGGTGAACTGGCCGGGCGGCTCGCCGTCGGGCTGGCCGTGATCGTCGCCGTGGTCGACCCCCAGCTGGTGGTCCTCTCCGGGCCGGTGCCGAGCGCGGGCGGCGAACGGCTCCGCGCCCTCGTGGAGGAGGAACTGGCCCGGATCTGCCTCGCCCGCCCGGAAGTCCGCAGCGGCGCCCTGCCCGGCTCACCCGTCCTGCACGGCGCCCTGCAGCGCGCCCTCGCCGACGCCCGTGAGGCGGTCTTCTCCACCCACTGACCCTCCCCCGCCCCTGAACCCTCCCCCTCCCTGAACCCTCCCCCGCCCGCACCCGCCCCCTCCCCGCACCCGCCCCCTCCCGCACCCGCCCCCTCCCCGCACCCACCTCTCCCGACCCCCGACGCGCGACCCGAGGCGATGAGGCCTGCCCGCGCACCACCAGGAGGATCCCGAAGTGCACGCCACCACCTCCCGCAGAGGCCGCCGCGCGATGGCCGCCGTCACCGGCACCGCCGTGCTGGCCCTGCTCGCCACCGCCTGCACCGGTTCCGACGGCGCGGGCGGCACCGACGACTCGGCCTCCGGCAAGGACGTCACCATCACCTTCTGGCACGGCTGGAGCCAGGACAACGAGGTGAAGGCGATCGACGCCAACATCGCCGCCTTCGAGAAGGCCCACCCCAACATCCACGTCAAGACCGTGGGCAACATCGCGGACGACAAGGTCAACCAGGCCCTGCGGGCCGGCGGCGACGACGCGCCGGACGTGGTGTCCTCCTTCACCACCAACAACGTCGGCATGTTCTGCTCGACCAAGGCCTTCGTCGACCTCCAGCCGCTGCTCCGGAAGAGCGGCATCGACCCGGCCAGGACCTTCCCGGCGGCGATGCTCAACTACACGCGGTTCCAGGGCGACCAGTGCGCGCTGCCGCTGCTCGGCGACGCCTACGGGCTGTACTACAACAAGAAGGCCTTCGCCGCCGCCGGCATCACCGCCCCGCCCCGGACCTTCAGCGAGTTCGCCGAGGACGCCAGGAAGTTGACCATCGCCGACGGCGACTCGTACCGGCAGCTCGGCTTCATGCCGCTGTACCACGGGTACGAGTCGACCACCGAGCACTTCCTCGGCCAGTACGGCGCCACCTACTTCGGTGCCGACGGCAAGTCGAACATCGCCACCGACCCGAAGGTCGCCGCGATGCTCGACTGGCAGAAGGGGCTGGTCGACCAGCTCGGCGGCTACGCCAGGCTGGAGAAGTACCGGGCCACCTTCGGCGAGGAGTTCAGCGCCAAGAACCCCTTCCACACCGGCCAGGTCGCGATGGCCATCGACGGTGAGTGGCGCACCGCCTCGCTCGCCGAGAACAAGCCCGACTTCGACTGGGCCACCGCGCCGTTCCCCGTCCCGGACGACCAGGCCGGCACCTACGGCCGCGGCTACCAGACCGGCACCATCATCGGCATCGCCGGCACCAGCAGGAAGCAGGCCGCGTCCTGGGAGCTGGTCAAGTACCTGACCACCGACACCGACGCGGTGGTCGCCTTCGCCAACGCGATCCACAACGTGCCGAGCACCTTCGACGCGCTCAACTCGCCGAAGCTGGTGAGCGACCCGAACTTCAAGACCTTCCTGGACGTCGCCAGGAACCCCGACTCGGGCACCACCCCGGCCAGCGTCAACGGCGGCGGCTACATCGTCTCGCTGCAGAACCTCGGTTACGACTACGAGTCCGGCAAGCAGCCCGACCTGCACGCCGGCCTGGCCGCCACGGCGAAGCAGATCGACACCGACATCGCCCAGGCCAAGTAGCCGGCGGGAACGGTCCACGGAGCTCCCATGTCACTCGCGTTCGGCACCCGCAAGGGAGGCGCCCCCGACGGCGGCGCCTCCGAGGGCGGCGGTTCCGCGGGCGCCGGGCCGGCCCACCCGGCGGCGGCCTCCTCGCAGCGCCTGCTGCGCCGGAGGCGCCGCCGGGAGGCGGCCCGCACCCTCGCCTTCCTCTCGCCCTGGCTGATCGGCTTCGGCGTCTTCTTCGTCTACCCGCTGGTCTCGACGGCCTACTTCTCCTTCACCCGGTACAACGGCTTCGGCGCGCCCGCCTTCGACGGGCTCAGGAACTGGGACTACGTCCTCGGCCAGCTGCCGGCCTTCTGGCAGGGCCTGCGCAACACCCTGTGGCTGGTGGTCGTCATGGTGACCCTGCGGGTCGCCTTCGGCCTCGGCGTCGGGCTGCTGATCACCAAAATCAGGACCGGCGTCGGCTTCTTCCGCACGGTGTTCTACCTGCCGTACCTGGCCCCGCCGGTGGCCGCCACCGTCGCCTTCGCCTTCCTGCTCAACCCCGGCACCGGCCCGCTCAACCACCTGCTCGGCGAGCTCGGCCTGCCGCAGCCCGGCTGGTTCGCCGACCCCGACTGGTCCAAGCCCGCGCTCACCATGCTCGCCATGTGGGGCGTCGGCGACCTGATGGTCATCTTCATGGCCGCGCTGCTGGACGTCCCCAAGGAGCAGTACGAGGCGGCCGAACTGGACGGCGCGGGACCGCTCCAGAGGTTCCGGTACGTCACGCTGCCGAACATCTCGCCGATCATCATGTTCGCGGTGGTCACCGGCGTGATCCAGACCATGCAGTACTACACCCAGGCGATCGTCGCCGGGAAGGTGGCCAGCGGCATCGCGGGCAACTCCGGCCAGCAGTTCGAGCCGGGCTTCCCGCAGGGCTCCACCTGGACCCTGCCGCAGATGGTCTACAACCTCGGCTTCCAGCGCTTCAACTACGGCGCGGCCTGCGTCGTCGCCCTGGTGCTGTTCGCCATCTCGATGGCCGTCACCTCGATCCTGCTCCGCCGCCGCTCCGGCTTCATGGCGAGCGACGACTAGCGGACCCCTGAGGACTCCACCATGACTCTCAGCTCCACGCTCCCCGGGGCGCCCGCCCGGACCGGCACCCGCCGGGCCGGCGGCCCCGCCGCCCGGGCCGCCCGGCGCCGCGCCGCGCTCAGCTGGGTCGCCGTGCACTCGCTGGCGATCGCTGCAGCGCTGTTCTTCCTGCTGCCCTTCGTCTTCGTCTTCCTCACCTCGGTGATGGACGACCAGCAGGCGCTCACCACCGACTACTGGCCCACCCACTGGGAGTGGGGCAACTACGGCAAGGTCTGGAACACCCCCGGCTTCCTCACCTGGTGGCGCAACACCCTGCTGTACGCCGGGGCCGGGACCCTGCTGACCGTCGTCTCCAGCCTGCCCGTCGCCTACGCCCTCGCCAAGTTCCGCTTCCGCGGCCGCAACCTGGCCCTGATGGCGGTGATCGCGATGATGATGCTGCCGCCGCAGGTCACCGTCATCCCGATGTACCTGTTCTGGGCCAAGCAGCTGGGCCTGGGCGGCTCGCTGTGGCCGCTGATCGTCCCGATGGCCTTCGGCGACGCCTTCTCCATCTTCCTGCTGCGCCAGTTCCTGACGACCATCCCCAAGGAGTACCTGGAGGCCGCCCGGATCGACGGCTGCGGCGACCTGCGCACCCTGCTGCGGGTGGTCCTGCCGATGGCCAGACCGGCCGTCGCCGCCGTCGCCCTGTTCCAGTTCTTCTACTGCTGGAACGACTACTTCGGCCCGCAGATCTACGCCAGCAACAACCAGGGTGCCTGGACGCTCAGTTACGGCCTCGAGTCGTTCAAGGCCGCCCACCACACCAACTGGAACCTCACCATGGCCGCCACCCTGCTGGTGATGGCACCCGTGATCGTCCTCTTCTTCTTCGCCCAGAAGGCCTTCATCGAAGGCGTGACACTGACAGGGGTCAAGGGCTGATGTCCGCCACACTCACGGCCGCCGGCTCCGCACCCGGGCCGGCCCGTTCCCCGCTCAAGCTCGCCATCGTCGGCGGCGGTTCCACCTACACCCCGGAGCTGATCGACGGCTTCGCCCGGCTGCGCGACACCCTGCCGGTCGGCGAGCTGGTGCTGATCGACCCGGCCGCCGAGCGGCTCGAGCTGATCGGCGGCCTGGCCCGGCGGATCTTCGCCGCCCAGGGCCACCCCGCCGCCGTCACCACCACGGCCGACCTGGCGGCCGGGGTCGCGGACGCCGACGCCGTCCTGCTCCAGCTGCGCGTCGGCGGGCAGGCGGCCCGCAACCAGGACGAGACCTGGCCGTTGGAGTGCGGCTGCGTCGGCCAGGAGACCACCGGCGCGGGCGGGCTCGCCAAGGCGCTGCGCACCGTCCCGGTCGTGCTGGACATCGCCGAGCAGGTCCGCCGGACCAACCCGGACGCCTGGATCGTCGACTTCACCAACCCCGTCGGCATCGTCACCCGGGCCCTGCGGACCGCCGGCCACAAGGCCGTCGGGCTGTGCAACGTCGCGATCGGCTTCCAGCGCAGGTTCGCGGCCCACCTGGGCGTGGACCCGGAACGCGTCCGGCTGGACCACGTCGGGCTCAACCACCTGACCTGGGAGCGCGGGGTCACCCTGCTCGACGCCCCCGGTGCGGCGACCGGGCGCGAGGTGCTGCCCGCGCTGCTGCGCGACTTCGGCAAGGAGATCGCGGACGACCTCCACCTGCCGCAGGCCTTCGTGCAACGGCTCGGCGTGGTGCCCTCGTACTACCTGCGGTACTTCTACCAGCACGACGCCGTGGTCGAGGAGCTCAGGGCGCAGGGCTCGCGGGCGGCGCAGGTCGCCGAGATCGAGCGGCAGCTGCTGGAGCTGTACGCCGACCCGGCCCTCGACACCAAGCCCGAGCTGCTCGGCCGGCGCGGCGGGGCGTTCTACTCGGAGGCGGCCGTCCAGCTGATCGCCGCGCTGCTGGGCACCGGCGGCGGGACGTCCGTCCAGGTGGTCAACACCCGCAACGACGGGGTGCTGCCCTTCCTGCCGGACGACGCCGCCCCGAACCGCCGACCGTGGTGCTGGCCGCCGCCCAGCGCGGCGACGTCGCCCGGGTCGAGATCCGCGGCCCCGGCATCGGCGGCAGCCCCGTCC
>NZ_JBEPAK010000335.1:0-6270 GCF_040298565.1 Kitasatospora sp. NPDC001539
GGGGGGGTGGGGGGGGGGGGGGGGGGGGGGGGGGGCGGCGCGGGGGGGGGGGGGGGGGGGGGGGGGGGGGGGGGGGGGGGGGGGGGCGGGGGGGCCGGGGGTGGTGCCTCCGCCGCTGTGGGCGGCGGAGGCGGTGGCCGGCACCGGGGTGGGAGCCGTGGTCATCTCAGGTCAGCCCGCGATCGCCTTGGCCCAGTTCTCGGTCACGACCTTCTTGGCCGCGTCCGTCTGGTCCTGGGTCGGGAAGGTGGTGAAGGGCTTCTCGACGGCCGGCAGCTTGGCGGCGGCGGTGGCGTCGAGGGTGCCGGCGGCCTTCAGCGAGTCGAACAGGGCGGGGGTGGCGTAGCCGCCGAGGAAGCCGTTCTGGCCCTGGGCGCTGTACAGGTACTCCTCCCACAGGCGGGCGGCGGCCGGGTGGGGGGCGTCCTTGTTGATCGCCTGGTTGTAGTACTGGGCGTAGGAGCCGTCCGAGGGGATGGCCACCTGCCAGTCGATGCCCTTGTCCTTGAACTTGTCGCTGTAGCCGGCGTTCAGGTACGACCAGTCGATGCTGATCGGGGTCTCGCCCTTCTCGATGGTCGCCGGGGTGACCTCGACCGGGTTGAAGTTGCCGGCCTGCTTGACCTTGCCGAAGAAGTCGATGCCGGGCTGGATGTTGTCCAGCGAGCCGCCGTTGGCGAGCGCGGCCGCGTAGACGGCGCCGAAGGCGGCACCGGCCTTGGTCGGGTTGCCGTTCAGGGCGACCATGCCCTTGTACTCGGGCTTGAGCAGGTCGGCGAAGGTCTTCGGGCAGACGGACACCTTCTTGGCGTCGCAGCCGATCGACATGTAGCCGCCGTAGTCGTTGTAGCTCAGGCCGTTGGCGTCCTTCATGGTGGCCGGGATCTTGTCGAAGTCGGTCACCTTGTAGGGGGCCAGCAGGCCCTGCTTGCCGGCGCTGATCGCGAAGGCGGAGCCGAGGTCGACGACGTCGGGCGCGCGGTCCTGGCCCTTGCGGGAGGTGACGGCGTTGATCTCGTCCTGGCTGGAGCCGTCCGGGTTCTCGTCCTCGATCTCGATGCCGTACTTGGCCTTGAAGTCGTCCATCAGCTTGCCGTAGTTCGCCCAGTCGCGCGGCAGGGTGATGACGTGCAGCTTCCCCTCCTTCTTGGCGGCGGCGACCAGGCCGTCCATGCCACCGAAGTCGGCGACGGAGGTGGCGGTCCTGGCGCTCTTGCCGCCCGCGGCGTCGCCGCCGGACTTCGCGGAGGAGGAGCCGGCGGAACCGCAGGCGGTGAGGGACAGCGCGGCGGCGGTCAGGACGGCCGCGAAGGCGGCGGTGCGGGCGCGGTGCACGGACACGGGTCAGTCTCCTGAGAAGGGGGAACTGCGAGCGGGTGTCTTGATCGGGGGGATCAGCGCGGTGGCGGTCGGAGCCGCCGGAGCCGGCCTGCTTCGGAGCCGCCCGCGTCGACTGACGTCGGAGTCGTCCGAGTTGACTAGCCAACTTTGCTGACGGGGGTAAGTACGCCGGAGCCCGGTGACGGGAAGGTGAACGGACGGCTCAGAACCGGGGTCGGCTGCGGGAACGGTGGAATCCGGCCATCGATGGGTGATCCGTTCGGTGCGATGCTCTGAATGCGCAGCGGGGTAAGGTCGGGCTGTCCGCGCCGGTACGGCTGCGCAGGACACCGCCCCAGGAGGGACATTGACTGACGTGGCAGTAGAGCCCGGGCGCCCCGCCGAGCGCGCTGCCGGCGCCCTCTACCGGAAGGTCGCCGCCGATCTCCGCGAGGCCATCGCCACCGGCGCGTACGGCGAGGCGGGCCGGCTGCCCGCCGAGGGCGCGCTGGCCGAGCAGTACGGGGTCTCCCGCGGCACCGTCCGCCAGGCGCTCGCCGTGCTGCGCTCGGACGGGCTGGTCACCTCCCGCCGCGGCACCCGGCGGGTGGTGCTCGGGGGCGCGCGGGTGCAGAGCTTCTCCGAACTGCTCAGCTTCACCCACTGGGCGTACTCGATGGGCGAGGAGCCCGGCGGCATCCTGGACTCGCTGGTGCGCCGCCCGGCCGACGCCGCCGAGCGCGAGCAACTGCGCCTGGAGCCGGGCGCGGAGGTGTACGTGACGGTCCGGCTGCGCACGCTCTCCGGCACGCCGGTGATGGTCGAGCGCACCATCTACCCGCCGCGGGTCGGCGAGATCGTCGCCGAGCTGCCGCCGGACGTGGTCTCGCACACCGAAGTGCTGCGCGAGCACGGCATCCTGTTCACCGATGCCGACCACACCATCGACATCGTCGCCGCCAACGCGGAGGACGCCCGGCTGCTCGGCTGCCGCCGGGGCGGACCGCTGCTGCGCGAGCGGCGGCGCACCACCGACCCGACCGGCACGCCGGTGGAGTGGTCCCAGGACCGGTACCTGCCCGGCACGGTGGCCTTCAGCGTGCACAACTCGCTGGCCACCTCGGCGCTTTCGCGGCACGCCCGGGAGCTGGACTGAAGGTCCGGCGCCCGGGCGGCACGGTTCTCGGCGTGCGACGCGGTCCGGCGCGCGGCGCGCCCCGGCGGGTGAGGGGGCTCGGCGCGTGAGGCGCCTCAGCGCATGAGGGCGGCCAGCAGCGGGCGGTAGCGCTCGAAGTCCGGCGTCGCCGCGCCGGGCGCCTTGGCCTGCTCGTCCCAGCGCCGTACGGCCACCGCGTCGGCCGCGCCCGGGAGTTCCGCGAAGGCGGCGGACTCGCGGTCGTCCATCGGACCGCCCTGGACCCGCAGGGTGTACTCGGAGGCCTCGGAGAGCCGCTCGCGGTACCCGGGCTCCACCGCGCACAGGTAGCGCTTGGCGGCCACGTGCAGCCGCACCGGTTCGGTGACCTCCGGCCCGAACCAGCGAGCGAGCCAGTCGGCGCCGGTGTCGCTGTGCCGGTTGTCCCGGCCGCGCATCAGGTCGCGGCCGTGCAGCGCACCGTGGAAGTGGCCGATGTCGTGCAGCAGGGCCGCGGCGACCAGGTGGTCCGGCGCCCCGGCCGCCTCGGCGGCAGCGGCGGCCTGGAGCATGTGCTCGGCCATGGTCACCGGCTCGCCCAGGTACTCCCCGGCGCCCTCGCCCGCGAACAGCTCGGCGATCCCGTCCAGCGCGGCGGTGCGGCGGTGCAGCACGGCGAGGGTGCTCGACAGCGCGTCGAGGTCGGCGTAGCAGCCCTGGAGGTGGCGGTGGCCGTCCTGCTGGAAGGCCGTACGGGCGTGCAGCAGGCGGGTGTTGTCGAAGACCAGGCAGTCGCCGGGGCCCAGGCGGAAGGTGAGCAGGAGTTCCGGCCGCAGGGTGATCGCGGCGAAGCGGCGGTAGGCGGCGTAGAAGGACTCGAGGCCGTCGCCCCGGAGCGTGCCGATCGAGCGGTTGTTGAAGCGGACCTCGCGGATCCGGCCGAGCGCGTCCACGTCGATCAGCGGGCGGTCGGCACGCAGCTCGGTGCGGCGGTCCCGGAAGACGAAGGGGACGGGGGTGCGGGTGAGCACCGCGAAGTCCTCGGGGGATTCGTCCCTCAGCAGGGCCGCCGCCCGGAAGCCGTCGACCAGCCCGGAGTCGCCGCCGGTCGCCGAGTTCTCGAGGCAGTGCAGCAGTTGGAGCGTCGGCACCGGGTCCCGGTACGGGTTGTCGGTGTGCGGGGCGATCGCCTCGGCCGTGAACGCCAGGTTGTTGGGGTCCGGCTCGATCCGGACGTCGAACAGCTCGCCGTAGTTGGTGACCCGGACGTAGCCGAAGCTCTCGGCCACCCGGAGCACCTGCCGGTCGGCGGTCGGCACCCCGCGCAGCAGGGCGAAGCCACTGTGCCGGACGGCGGCCAGCACCGCCGCCTGCTCGGCCGGGTCGCCGAGGTACGACGCCCAGTCGGCCTCGGGGATGCCGCGCGCGAAGTCGGCGGCGGTCCAGAGCCGCTTCCCCTGCTCGGTGCGCCCGTCGTCCCCGGCCTCCTCGTGCAGCCAGGCGAGCGGGTAGCGGGAGCGGTGCCCGTCCGACCAGAGCACCTCCAGGTTCCCGTCGAGTTCCGCGCTCGCCGCGATCGCCAGGTCGTCCGGCAGGTCGCCGATCTGGAACAGCTTCTGCCCGTTGCGCGGGTCCCGGCACTCGGCGCACGGGCAGTTGTCGCGCAGCCAGTAGGGCGGCAGCTCGGTCATGGGGTCCTCCTCGGCGGGCTCCTCCGGGCAGAAGTTGTATAGCCAACTCCACCCACTTGGCGGGAGCTTGCCTGCCCCCGGCAAGGAACGGGTGCCGAACGGGTGAACGCTGCGGGAACTGTCCCCGGAGGCGTGGCCGAAAACAGCCCGCCCGCCGTCGGCGGCCGCGCCGTCCGCCCCGTCCCCCCGTCGCCCCGTCGCCCCGTCGCCCAGGACGGTGCCCGGGTGCCGCCATCCGCGCTCCCCCTGGCCCCCTGTTCGGGTGAGGGCGGCCGGGCCCGGCGCGTTTCGGCGCGGGCGGCCGTGCGCGGCTGCGGCATCGTCGGGGGGATTCCCCCGAGGTGAGAGGCAGCTGCGCCATGGCCCATCCCAGTACCACGACCCCGCCGCCCGCAGGGCACACCGGGCTCCGGCGGGAGGTGGGGGTCGCCGGCCTGCTGTGGGCCTCGGTCGGGGCGATCATCGGGTCCGGCTGGCTGTTCGGAGCGCAGAAGGCCGCGGTGGCGGCGGGCCCGGCCGCCGTGCTGTCCTGGGCGATCGGCGCGGTGGCGATCATCCTGCTGGCGCTGATCCACGCCGAGCTGGGCGGGCTGTTCCCGGTGGCGGGCGGCACGGCGCGCTACCCGCACTACGCCTTCGGCGGGTTCGCGGGGATGTCCTTCGGCTGGTTCACCTGGCTGCAGGCGGCGACCATCGCGCCGATCGAGGTCCAGGCCATGATCAACTACGCCCAGCACTGGAGCTGGGCGGACGGCCTGCTGAACAAGGACCTGACGCTGACCGGCGTCGGGTTCGTCGTCGCGGCCGTCCTGCTCGGCGTCTTCGTGGCGATCAACTTCCTCGGGGTCCGGCTGCTGGCCCACACCAACAGCGTGGCCACCGTCTGGAAGGTCGCCATCCCGATCCTGACCATCTTCGCCTTCGGGATCACCGAGTTCCACGGCTCCAACTTCGACGTGCACGGCTTCGCGCCGGACGGTGCCAAGGGCGTGCTGACGGCGATCAGCACCAGCGGTGTGATCTTCGCGCTGCTCGGCTTCGAGCAGGCCATCCAGTGGGCGGGGGAGAGCCGCAACCCCCGCCGGGACATCCCCCGGGCGGTGCTCGGTTCGGTGGTGGTCGGCACCATCGTCTACCTGATGCTCCAGGTGGTGTTCATCGGCGCGCTGCCTCCGGAGACCGTCGCGGGCGGCTGGAGCAAGCTCACCTACCCCGGCATCAGCGGACCGTTCGCCGGCCTCGCGACGCTGATCGGGCTGGGCTGGCTGGCGACGGTCCTCTTCATCGACGCCGTGATCTCGCCCGCCGGCACCGGACTGGTCTACATCACCTCCAGCTCCCGGGTCACCTACGGCCTCAGCCGCAACGGCTACGCGCCGCCGGCCCTGCAGTTCACCGACCGCAACTCGGTGCCGTGGCTGGGGCTGCTGATCGCGTGGGTCGCCGGGGTGATCTGCTTCCTCCCGTTCCCGAGCTGGCAGCGGCTGGTCGGCTTCATCACCTCGGCGGTGGTCCTGATGTACGCGGGCGCGCCGCTGGCCTTCGGCGTGCTGCGCAGGCGGCTGCCGGGGATGGAGCGCTCGTACCACCTGCCCGGCGGCACGATCATCTCGCCGGCCGCCTTCGCGGTGGCCGGGCTGGTCATCTACTGGTCCGGCTGGGACACCCTGTGGCGGCTGGGGCTGGCGATCCTCATCGGCTACCTCCTGCTCGGCGGGTACTCCGCGTACGCCGCGTCGAAGGGGGTGCCGAACGCACCGCGGATGGACTTCCGGGCGGGGCAGTGGCTGCCGGTCTACCTGGTCGGCATGGGCGTGATCTCCTGGCAGGGCAGCTTCGGGGCGGGCTCCCAGGGGAACCTGCCGCTGTGGTGGGACATCGGGGTCGTGGTGGTCTTCTCGCTGGTGATCTACTACTGGGCGCTCGCCGTCGCACTGCCGGCGGAGGAGATCGAGCGGAACATCCGGGGCGTCGAGGTGGTGGACGCGGGCGGGCACTGAGCGGAGCCGGACGGACGGCGGCGCCTCGGGGAGCGCCGCAGCCTCGGGGAACGGCGAGCCGACGGAGGGGTGGAGCAGGGGGAGCGGCGGAGCCGGGGAGCGGCCCCCGAACCGTGTCGGGGGC
>NZ_JBEPAK010000336.1:0-6230 GCF_040298565.1 Kitasatospora sp. NPDC001539
GCGGCCGGGGACCGACTGACGCACCGACCCTTCCGCACCCTCACCGGCCGCCGGGGCCCGCACCCCGGCGGCCGCTCGACGGGCCTCTCCCCCCTGGGCAGTGGGGGAGGGGCCCGCGGGCGTCGTGCGGCCGGAGTCGTCCGGAGCTGTCCGGAGGTGTCCGGAGTCACCCGGAGTCGTCCGGTGGGACCGGAGTGGCGCCCGCCGGGGGTGCGCCGGCGCTCCCGTCACCGTCCGACCGGCAGCTGCTCCACGGAATGTTCACGGATATTCACGGACAGCAGTTGCCGGAGCCGCCGGGTGGATAGGCTGAGGCCTGCCCGCGGTCGCTCCGTGGGGGGACATCGGAAGGGGACGACATGTCGACACCAGCCCCGGGTCGTCACGCCGCGCTGGACCAGGGCCCGACCGGCCCGTTCACCTCCCTGCAGTACGCCCTCAGACTGCTGGAGGCCGTCGACCGGCACCCTGACGGCGCCACCCTGGTCGCGCTCGCCCGGGAGACCTCGCTCGGCCTGCCGACCGTCCGGCGGCTCGCCGAACTCCTGGAGATCGAGGGCTACCTCCAGTGCCAGGACGGCGGTTGGGTGCTCGGCGGCACCTTCGCCCTGCTCGGGCAGCACAACCGGGAGCAGCTGGTGAAGGCCAGGCTGAACCGCAAACTGGCCGAACTCCGGGACGAGTTGGGTGCTGCGGTGTACTTCGGCCGGTACCACGACGGGGAGTTGTCGGTCGAGGCGGTCTCGGCGGCCGACCACGCGCCCGCCGTGCAGGAGTGGGTGGACTTCCGCGCCACCGCGCACGCCAGCGCGATAGGCAAGTGCCTGCTCAGCCAGCTGGACGTGGACGGCCGGCGCGACCACCTCTCCCGGCACCCCGTCGCCCGGCTCACCTCCCGTACGGTCACCGACGCCGACCAGCTGATGCACCGGCTGGAGCGGCAGCCGGCCACCGTGCCGGTGCTGGACATCCAGGAGTACGCGCTCGGCACGGTGTGCGCGGCGGTGCCGATCACCGCGGGCACCACGGTCGGCTGCCTGGCCACCTCGATGCCGGTGGACAACATCCACAAGCTGAAGGCCGCCGCCGAGCTGCTGGCGGCCCGGGCGGCGCCGCTGATGCTGGCGATGGCGGTCTGAGGTCCCGAGCCGCACCCGCACGGCCGCACCCCGCACCGCCGCACCCGCACGGCCGCACCCCGCACCGCCGCACCCGCACGGCCGCACCCCGCTCGACGGGCCCCGCCGGACACCGACCGTCCGGCGGGGCCCGCGTGCTTTCCGGCTCCGGGGGTTTCCGAGGGCGCCTCCCGGTGCACACCACTTATTAGACTCGATGTCGATAAGAGGCTCCGAAACCCTTGTCCCCGCCCCTACCGGCGAGTACGTTTCCCTGAGCCGAGCCGCCGCTCCCAGGTCAGGAGGGCCTGCCATGCCCCGATCCACCCCCGTCCCCGCCCTCGCCGCCCCCGCGGCGCGCGTGCACGACAGCCTCGTCCTGGAGCCCCGGGACGTCCGCTTCGACTGGACCGGACTGCCGCTGCACTGGATCCCGGACGAGCCGATGGCCACCCACGTCATCAACGTGCTGCACCTGCTGCTGCCCGAGGGCGAGCGCTGGTTCGTCAAGGTGTTCAAGGAGGCGCTGCCGCTCATCCGCGACGAGCAACTGCGCGAGGAGGTGCTCGGGTTCATCGGGCAGGAGGCCATCCACGCCGCGGCGCACCAGGATGTCCTGGACCACCTCCTCGCCCAGGGCCTCGACCCGCGCCCGTACGTCCGGCAGATCGCCTGGCTGTTCCAGCGGGTCCTGGGCGACAAGCCCGGGCTGTCACCCGCCCGGCGCCGGGAGAACGTCATCGAGCGGGTCGCCTTCGTCGCGGCGATCGAGCACTTCACCGCCTTCCTCGGCGACTGGGCCCTCAACTCCCCGGGCCTGGACCGGGCCGAGGCCGACCCGACGATGCTCGACCTGCTGCGCTGGCACGGTGCCGAGGAGGTCGAGCACCGCAGCGTCGCCTTCGACCTGATGGTCCACCTGGACCCGGGGTACCTGCGCCGGGTGCGCGGAATGCTGGTGTCCGGGCCGCTGCTCGTCCACCTCTGGGTGCGCGGCGCCCGCTTCCTGCTGGCCGCCGACCCGACGCTCCGGGGGCGGCTCAAGCCGACCTGGCGCGAGGCGGGGCGGATCGCCAGGCGCGGACTGCTGCCCGACCCGGTCCGGTCGATCCGCTCCGGCCTGCGCTACCTGCGGCCGGGCTACCACCCCACCCAGGAGGGCTCGTCCAGCCAGGCGCTGGGCTACCTCGCCACCTCCCCGGCCGCCCGCGCCGCCGCCGGGCGCTGAGGGCCCCACCCGACGACCGCGTCCCCGCCCCGCCTCTCCCAAGGACCCGCCCGGATGGACCTCCGCACCCCGCCGCCCGACCTCTACGGCCGCCCCCGCGCCGACGCCTTCATGCGCTTCCTCACCGCCTTCGGCGACCGCTACTCCCCGGCCCTCGGCGGCCCCCTGCTGCGCCGCAGCCCCCGCCGCCCGTACAGCCGCCCCACCCCGCCGCTGCGACTGGTCGTCGCCGCCCGCCGGGACGTGGTCTCCGACGTCGTCGAGTTGGACCTCGCCGACCCCTCCGGCGGCCCGCTCCCGCCCTGGCAGCCCGGCGCCCACCTGCGCCTCGCCCTGCCCTCCGGCCGCGAGCGCCACTACTCGCTCACCGGCGACCCCGCCGACCGCCACCGCTACCGGATCGCCGTGCGCAGGCTGCCCGCAGGCGGCGGAGGTTCCGTCGAGATCCACGACACCCTCCACCCCGGCACCCGGCTCACCGCCCGCAGCCCGCGCAACGGCTTCGCCTTCTGCGCCGAGCCCGCCGTCCTGCTGCTCGCCGGCGGCATCGGCATCACCCCGCTCCTGCCGATGGCCCGGGAGGCCCGGCGCCACGGCCTGGACTGGCGCCTCGTGCACGTCGGACGCAGCGCCGACACCCTCCCGTACGCGGACGAGCTGCGCGCCCTCGACCCGCACCGCGTCGTGCTGCGCACCGACGACGAGCACGGCGGCGTCCCCACCGGCGCCGAACTGCTCGCCCACGCCCCGCGCGGCGCCGCCGTCTACTGCTGCGGCCCGGCCCCGATGCTGGCCGCCGTCCAGCGCGCACTGGACGGCTCCCACGCGTCCGCCCTGCACTTCGAACGCTTCGGCGCCGCCCCGATCACCGACGGACGGCCCTTCGCCGTCCGGATCGGCGCCGACGGCCCGACCCTGGACGTCCCCGCCGACCGCTCCGCGCTGGACGTGCTGCGCGAGACCCGCCCGGACCTCCCGTACTCCTGCCACCAGGGCTTCTGCGGCACCTGCGAGGTCCGTCTGCTGTCCGGCGCGGCCGACCACCGGGACCGCCGCCTCACCCCCGAACAGCGCGCCGCCGGCGCCCTGCTGCCCTGCGTCTCCCGGGCCGCCGAGGGCGAGACCCTCGTGCTCGACCTGTAGAAGGAGTCCTGCCATGGCGAAAGCGACCCCCGCCTTCCGCTACACCGAGCGCGATCTCGCCCGCTTCCGCGAGACCCAGCAACTCGCCTACCACTGCGCCGAAGAGGTCGCCGCCTGGATCGAACCGGGCGTCACCGAGCGGCAGACCACCGCCGAGCTGCGCCGCCGCCTGGTCGCCGCCGGGGTGCAGGACTTCTTCCACGTCCCCTTCGCCTGGTTCGGCGACCGCACCGCGTTCCGGCACTTCCACACCCCGCTGCAGTTCTTCGCCGGCAACCGCCGCCTGGCGGAGGGCATGCCGTACGTGCTGGACTGCGCGCCCGTCGTGGACGGCTACACCGCCGACATCGGCTACGGCGGGAAGGTCGGCGAGAACCGGGTGTGGGACCGCCTGGCCGCCGACCTCCGGGTCTACCGCGAACTGATCCTCGCCGAGGTGCGCGCCCGCAAGCCGCTCGCCGAGGTGTACGCGGCCGTGGACGCCCAGCTCGCCGCGCACGGCTACGACAACCGCCACCAGGTCTACCCGGGCCGGGTGATCGGCCACCAGGTCACCCGCACCACCGCCCGCGGCCCGGCCGGGGTGAACGTCCTCGGCTTCGGCGTGCGCACCCTCCAGACCCTCGGCCGCGAACTCGTCACCGAGCGCCTGCACGGCCGCTCACCGCTGTGGGCGGACGGCCGGTCGTCCCGGCACGCGCCCACTCCGGGTCTGTGGGCGGTCGAGCCGCACATCGCCTTCCGCGGCGTGGGCATCAAGTTCGAGGAACTGCTGGTCGTCACCGAGGACGACGCCCACTGGCTCGATGACGACCTCCCGCACGTCCGCCGCTGGACCGCCACCGACGACTCGGCCACCATCGAGCCTGCCGACACCCGGTCGGCCACCGCCGGACGGGCGGACACCCAGTCGACCGACGACGGGCCGGCCCACGACGGGCCGACCCCCCAGGAGGCCACCCGATGACGACCCCGACCCGCCGCCGGACCGTCCACTCCGGCGGCCTCCCGCTCGCCGTCTTCGAGCAGGGCGACCCGGACGCCCCCACCGTCCTCCTGGTGCACGGCTACCCGGACACCCACGCCGTCTGGGACGACGTCGCCGCCGACCTCGCCCGCGACCACCACGTGGTCCGCTACGACGTGCGCGGCGCCGGCGAGTCCGGCGTGCCCGCCGACCGGGACGGCTACCGGCTGGAGCAGCTCGCGGCCGACCTGTTCGCCGTCGCCGACGCGGTCAGCCCGGAGCGCCCGGTGCACCTGCTCGCCCACGACTGGGGTTCGATCCAGTCCTGGGAGGCCGTCACCGCGCCCGGCGCCGAGCGCAGGATCGCCTCGTACACCACCATCTCCGGGCCGTCCCTGGACCACACGGGCCACTGGCTGCGCCACCGGCTGCGCCGCCCCACCCCGCGCCACCTCCGACAGCTGCTCCACCAGGGCCTGCACTCCTGGTACATCACGGCCTTCCACCTGCCCTACCTCGCCCCCGCCGTCTGGCGCCTGGGCCTCGCCCGGGCCTGGCCGCGGGTGCTGCGCGACCTGGAGGGCGTCACCCCGCGCGCCGGCCACCCGCAGCCCACCCTGCGCCGCGACGCGGTCCGGGGCATCGAGCTGTACCGCGCCAACTTCCGCCCGACGATGGGCAGTCCGCGCGAGCGGCCGACGGAGGTGCCGGTCCAGCTGATCACCCTCACCCGGGACCGCTACGTCGGCACCCACCTCTTCGAGGGCCTGGAGCGCTGGGTGCCCAGGCTGACCCGGCGCACCCTGCACGCCGGCCACTGGTCGGCGCTGCTGGAGAAGGGGGCCGTGGTGGCCGGGATGGTCCGCGAGTTCACCGCCCGCATCGAGACCGGGGCCGCCGGCGGGGCCCGGACCGCCGAGGGCGACGGCCGGCTGGTGGTCGTCACCGGCGGCGGCAGCGGCATCGGACGGGCCACCGCCCTGGCCTTCGCCGAGGACGGCGCCGAGGTGGTGGTCTGCGACCTCGACCTCGCGGCCGCCGAGCGCACCGCCGAACTCGCCTCGCTGATCGGCCCGCCCGCGCACGCCTACCGGGTGGACGTCTCCGACGGCGCCGCGGTGGACGCCTTCGCGCAGACCGTCGCCGCCGAGCACGGCGTGCCGGACGTGCTGGTCAACAACGCCGGCATCGGCCACTCCGGGACCTTCCTGCAGACCACCGAGAAGGAGTGGCAGCGCGTCCTGGACGTCAACCTCTGGGGGGTCATCCACGGCTGCCGCGCCTTCGGCACCCTGATGGCCGACCGCGGCCAGGGCGGCCACATCGTCAACGTCTCCTCGGCCGCCGCCTACCTCCCGGCCAAGGCCCTCACCGCCTACGCGACCAGCAAGGCCGCGGTCTTCATGCTCTCCGACTGCCTGCGCGCCGAGTTCGTCGGCCACGGCATCGGCGTCTCGACCATCTGCCCGGGGATCGTCAACACCAACATCACCCGCACCTCCACCTTCTCCGCGACCACCGCCGCCGAGCAGGCCGCCAAGCAGGCCCGGGCCGCCAGGCTCTACGCCCGCCGCGGCTTCCCGCCCGAGAAGGTCGCCGCGGCGATCGTCACCGCCGTGCGGACCGGCAAGGCCGTCGTCCCGGTCACCCCCGAGGCCAAGGCCGCCCGACTGCTCTCCCGGCTCAGCCCCGGCCTGCTGCGACTGGCGGCGCGCCTGAACGTGACCTGACGCCACCCGCCCCCGGCGGCGCCGGGACCCCTGCCGACGCAGGG
>NZ_JBEPAK010000337.1:0-6188 GCF_040298565.1 Kitasatospora sp. NPDC001539
GGAGGCATCCTCCCGCGCCGGGCCGGACCGGTCACCCTCGGATTCGCCGTGGTGCCACTGCTGAATCCCTCCCTCGGCTGTTCTCGGCTGTCCCGGTCACTTCTGCTCGTCGAGCGCCCTGTTGAGGAGGACGACGTTGACGCCCTCCTGGCCGAGGAAGCCGAGCGAGCGGCCTTCGGTGTACCTGGCGATCAGCTGGTCCAGCTTGTCGGCCGGCAGGTTGCGCTCCCTGGCGACCCGGTTGACCTGCTCCTTGGCGTAGGCGACCGAGATGTGCGGGTCGAGGCCGGAGCCGGAGGCGGTCAGCGCGTCGGCCGGCACGCTCGCCGGGTCGACGCCGTCGAACGCGGCGACGGCGGCGCGGCGGTCGTTGACGGCCTTCAGCAGGTCGTCGCTGTTCGGGCCCTGGTTGGAGGCGCCCGAGTTGTCGCCGGCGTAGTTGTTGGCGGAGGGCCGGGGCTGGAACCACTTCGGGTCCGGCTTGGGCTCCTCCTTCGGGTCGTCCGGGTTGGCCTTGGGCAGGTCGAAGTTCTGGCCGAGCAGGCTGGAACCGACCTCCTTGCCGTCGGCCTTCACGATCGAGCCGTTGGCCTTGTCACTGAACGCGACCTGGCTGATCCCGGTGACCAGCAGCGGGTAGGCGATCCCGAGGATCACCGTGAGCACCAGCAGCGCGCGCAGCGCGGTGGCGTGGGTGCGGACGGTCGTCGGCAGGGGCTTGGACATGGTGTTCCTCTCCTTCCCCGCGTCAGCCGAGGCCGGGGATGAACTGGACGATCAGGTCGATCAGCTTGATGCCGACGAACGGCACCACCAGCCCGCCGAAGCCGTACACCCCGATGTTGCGCCGGAGCAGTGAACTGGCGTCCGCAGGGCGGTACTTCACGCCGCGCAGGGCGAGCGGGATGAGGCCGATGATGACCAGGGCGTTGAAGACGATCGCCGAGGTGATCGCGGACTGGGGGCTGTGCAGGCCCATGATGTTGAGGTGGCTCAGGCCCGGGTAGACCCCGGTGAACATCGCGGGGATGATCGCGAAGTACTTGGCCACGTCGTTGGCGATGGAGAAGGTGGTCAGCGCGCCGCGGGTGATGAGCAGCTGCTTGCCGATCTCCACGATCTCGATCAGCTTGGTCGGGTTGGAGTCGAGGTCGACCATGTTGCCGGCCTCCTTGGCCGCCATGGTCCCGGTGTTCATCGCGACACCGACGTCGGCCTGGGCGAGCGCGGGGGCGTCGTTGGTGCCGTCGCCGGTCATCGCGACCAGCTTGCCGCCCTCCTGCTCCTTCTTGATCAGGGCCATCTTGTCCTCGGGCGTGGCCTCGGCGAGGAAGTCGTCCACGCCGGCCTCCTCCGCGATCGCCCTGGCGGTCAGCGGGTTGTCGCCCGTGATCATGATGGTCTTGATGCCCATCCGGCGCAGCTCGTCGAAGCGCTCGCGCATGCCCTCCTTGACGACGTCCTTGAGGTGGATGACGCCGAGGACGCGGGCGGGGGCGTCGCCGACCTTCGTCGCCACCACGAGCGGGGTGCCGCCCGCGGCGGAGATGCCGTCGACCAGGGTGGACACCTCGTCGGTGACCCGGCCGCCGTTCCCGGTGACCCAGTTGGACACGGCTGCGGCCGCGCCCTTGCGGACCTGGTGGAGCCCGTCGGCCTCGTCGAGGTCGACGCCCGACATCCGGGTCTGGGCGGTGAACGGGACCCATGTGGCATGGGCCAACTCGCCCTGGGCGCGGGCCCGCAGGCCGTACGCCGTCTTGGCCAGGACCACGACCGAGCGGCCCTCCGGCGTCTCGTCCGCGAGGGAGGACAGCTGGGCCGCGCCGGCCAGCTCGTCCGTGGAGACGCCGCTCACCGAGAGGAACTCGGCGGCCTGGCGGTTGCCCAGGGTGATGGTGCCGGTCTTGTCGAGCAGCAGGGTGTTGACGTCGCCGGCGGCCTCGACGGCACGCCCGGACATCGCCAGCACGTTGCGCTGCACCAGCCGGTCCATGCCGGCGATGCCGATCGCGGAGAGCAGCGCGCCGATGGTGGTCGGGATCAGCGCCACGATCAGGGCGACCAGGACGATCATCGACTGCGGGGCGCCCGCGTAGGTGGCCATCGGCTGGAGCGTGACGACCGCGACCAGGAAGACGATGGTCAGCGAGGCCAGCAGGATGTTGAGCGCGATCTCGTTCGGCGTCTTCTGCCGGGCGGCGCCCTCGACCAGGGCGATCATCCGGTCGATGAACGACTTGCCGGGCTCCGAGGCGATCTTCACCACGATCCGGTCGGACAGCACCTTCGTGCCGCCGGTGACGGCGCTGCGGTCGCCGCCGGACTCCCGGATGACCGGGGCGGACTCACCGGTGATCGCCGACTCGTCGATCGAGGCGACGCCCTCGACGACGTCGCCGTCGCCCGGGATGATCTGTCCGGCCTCCACGACGACGTGGTCACCGAGCCGCAACGCGGTACCGGGCACCTCCTCCTCGGCCTGGCTCTTCGGCCAGTCCAGCAGGCGACGGGCCTTGGTCTCCGTCTTGGTCTTGCGCAGGGTGTCGGCCTGCGCCTTGCCGCGGCCCTCGGCGACGGCCTCCGCCAAGTTGGCGAACACCGTGGTGAGCCAGAGCCACACGGTGATCGCCCAGGCGAACACCGACGGGTCGGCGATCGCGGAGACGGTGGTGACCACCGAGCCGACCTCGACCACGAACATGACCGGGTTCTTGACCATCACCCGGGGGTCGAGCTTGCGCACGGCGTCCGGCAGCGAGGAGACGATCAGCTTCGGGTCGAGCAGACCGCTGGAGACTCTGTGCGGCACGGCGGCGGTCCCGGCCTCGTCGGCCGGTGCGGGGTTGAGCGTGGAGGTGGACATCAGGAGAGACCTTCCGCGATCGGCCCGAGAGCCAGGGCCGGGAAGTAGGTGAGGCCGACGACGATCAGGACGACGCCCGACAGCAGCCCCACGAACAGCGGCTTGTGAGTGGGCAGGGTGCCCGGGGTGGCCGGGACCGGCTGCTGCTGTGCCAGGGAACCGGCCAGCGCCAGCACGAACACCATCGGCAGGAAGCGGCCGAACACCATCGCCAGACCGAGCGCCGTGTCGTACCAGTCGGTGTTGACGGTGATGCCCGCGAACGCCGAACCGTTGTTGTTGGCGGCGGAGGTGAAGGCGTACAGCACCTCCGAGAAGCCGTGGGCGCCCGAGTTCAGCATCCCGGCCCGCTCACCCGGCAGCGCCATCGCCGCACCCGTACCCACCAGCACGATCGCCGGCGTGGTCAGGATGTACAGCGAGGCGAACTTCATCTCCCGCCCGCCGAGCTTCTTGCCCAGGTACTCCGGGGTGCGCCCGACCATCAGACCGGCCACGAACACCGCCACGATCGCCAGCACGAGCATCCCGTACAGGCCCGAACCCACACCGCCCGGCGCGATCTCGCCCAGCATCATGTTGAAGACCGTGACACCGCCGCCCAGCGGCGAGAACGAGTCGTGGAAGGAGTCCACCGCACCCGTCGAGGTCAGCGTCGTCGACGCCGCGAACAGCGAACTGGCGGCGATGCCGAAGCGCTGCTCCTTGCCCTCCATCGCCGCGCCCGCGGCCTGCAGCGCGCCGCCGTGGTGCTGCGACTCGAAGAAGGTGATCAGCGCCACCGAGGCGACCCAGAAGAGCGCCATGACGGACGCGATGGCGTAGCCCTGGCGGTTGTCGCCCACCATCCGGCCGAAGGTCCGCGGCAGCGCGAACGGGATCAGCAGGATCAGGAAGATCTCCAGCCAGTTGGTGAAGCCGGTCGGGTTCTCGAAGGGGTGCGCCGAGTTGGCGTTGAAGAACCCGCCGCCGTTGGTGCCGAGCTCCTTGATGACCTCCTGCGAGGCCACCGGGCCGCCCGGGATCCTCTGCACGCCGCCCGTGAGGTCGGCCACCTCGTGGAAGCCGTGGAAGTTCTGGATCACACCGTTCGCCACCAGCACGAGCGCGAACACGATCGAGATCGGCAGCAGCAGGCGCAGGTTGATCCGCACCAGGTCGACCCAGAAGTTGCCCAGCCGGTCCGTCCGGTTGCGGGTGAACCCGCGGATCAGCGTCGCCACGACGGCGATGCCGACGGCCGCGGAGACGAAGTTCTGCACCGCCAGTCCCGCCATCTGCACCAGGTGGCCCATCGCGGACTCGCCGGCGTAGGACTGCCAGTTGGTGTTGGTGACGAAGGAGATCGCGGTGTTCCAGGCCTGGTGGCCGGCCATCTGCGGGACACCCAGGTTCAGCAGCAGGTAGCCCTGGAGGCGGACCAGGCCGTACAGGAAGAGGACGGAGACCGCCGAGAAGGCCAGCACCGAGCGCAGGTACACCGACCACCGCTGATCGGCGTCCCCGTCGACACCGATCACCTTGTAGATGCCGCGCTCGACTCTGAGGTGCTTCGAGGTGGTCAGGATCCGGGCGATGTAGTCGCCCAGGGGGCGGTAGCACAGGACCAGCGCGCCGACGAGGGCGAGGGCCTGCAGCCAGCCCGCGAGAGTGGAGCTCATGTCAGAACTTCTCCGGGTAGATCAGCGCGACGACGAGGTAGCCGACGAGAGCGACGGCCACGACCAGACCTGCGACGTTCTCGGCGCTCACAGCTTCTCCACCCCCCGCGCGATCAGGGCGATGACGGCGAACACGGCGACCGTGACACCGACGTAGATGAGATCGGACATGGGCTCCACCAGCGTGGTTTCGGGAGATGCCGCGGACGGGACCGGAGGGCTCCGCGGCACCGGCGGACGGCCGGCAGAGGCAGCAAATCAGCCGTCAAGGGCGCGTACGGGAGCCCCTGACGCCCTCCATACGGGTGACGGCCCGGCCTTGACGGGGCCTTGACGCGCACCGCGCCCGGGCGAGCCGCCGCCACCGAACACGGGCGGCCGAGGGCGGCCGAGGGCTGGTTCCCGGGGACCGGCCTCTCGAGCCGACCGGGGTACGGCGGGGGGTGAGCCGACGCGGTGGGATTGGGCCGGAGCGAGAAGGCGTCCGGACATGCGTCGGGCCCCGGCGCGAGGCGGTCGCGCCAGGGCCCGTGGACCGCACGACGGCCTGGACTGCTGGCGGGGGTGGGCGAGCCGTTGTCCCGGCGGGCGCCGGTTGGGAAGACGATCAGCTCAGCAGAAGGACTCCCACCCCCGGACCACCCACTCTGCTGCCTGCTCGACGTAATTGCAAGCAATGCGCAATAACCCGCGCCCATGTCGCGCAGGGAAAACAGAACAGGCCCTGATTTGCGTTTCCGCAGATCAGGGCCTGTTCTCTATCCTGTGGCTGGTGCAGGGTTCGAACCTGCGTAGCTTTCGCGACAGATTTACAGTCTGCTCCCTTTGGCCGCTCGGGCAACCAGCCAGGATGTTCGCCGCCCGGGGGGCTGCCCCGTTCGACGTGGTAAACCATACCTGATGCCAGGGGGTGGTTCGCCACTCGATAGGGCGCCCGACGATCAAGGAGCGCCGCGCGGCTGTCGCGGGCAGTGCCCGGGTGGCGCTGGATAGGCTGGGGCGGCGGTCGTCCGGTGAGGCGGGCCGTGCCAGTGAAGCCAGAGCATCAAGGAGACCAACACCCATGGCCGACTCCAGTTTCGACATCGTCTCGAAGGTCGAGTGGCAGGAGGTCGACAACGCGATCAACCAGACCTCCCGCGAGATCGCCACCCGTTTCGACTTCAAGGGCGTCGGCGGCGAGATCAGCCGCTCCGGCGAGAAGATCGAGATGAAGGCCAACGGCGAGGAGCGCGTCCGGGCCATCCTCGACGTGCTGCAGACGAAGTTCATCAAGCGCGGTCTGTCGCTGAAGGCTCTGGACGCCGGCGAGCCCCAGCTCTCCGGCAAGGAGTACAAGATCTTCGCCAACGTGAAGGAGGGCATCTCCACGGAGGATGCCAAGAAGGTCGCGAAGATCATCCGGGACGAGGGCCCGAAGGGCGTCAAGGCCCAGGTCCAGGGCGACGAGCTGCGCGTCAGCTCGAAGAGCCGCGACGACCTCCAGGCCGTCCAGGCCCTGCTCAAGGGCAAGGACCTGGACTTCGCGATCCAGTTCGTGAACTACCGCTGACGCCCGTCCGGGCGTCCGGATCGGTCGGCCGGTCGGACGGCGATCGGACGGTCGGCCGGTCGGACGGCGATCGGACGTGTCGGCGTACGGACGGACGCGGCGTACGGAT
>NZ_JBEPAK010000338.1:0-6175 GCF_040298565.1 Kitasatospora sp. NPDC001539
ATCCCCGTGGCGCCCTCTCGGCGGGCACGCCCCGGCGTGGTCGGCGGGGTCCACCCCCCGCCGGCGGGGGGGGGGGGTCCCCCCCCCCCCCCGGGCCCGGTGGGCTACCGGCCGTACCCCCGTCACCGCCGGTAGAAGACCCTCCGCGACCAGAGGTAGCCGACCAGCGTGAGACCGGTGCACCAGGCGAGGGCGCTCCAGGCGCTGGTGCCGATCCCGGTGCCGGTCAGCAGACCGCGCAGGGTCTCGATGATGGGAGTGAAGGGCTGGTACTCGGCGAACCAGCGCAGCACCGTGGGCATCGAGTCGGGCGGGACGATCGCACTGCCGATGAACGGCAGGAAGGTCAGCGGCAGCGGCGTGTTGCTCGCGCTCTCAGGGGTCTTCGACACCAGTCCGATGCCCGCCGACAGCCACGTCAGCGCCAGCGTCACGAAGAGCAGCAGCCCGGCGGCCGCGAGCCACTCCACCGGCCCGGCGCTCGAACGGAAGCCCATCGCGAAGGCCGCGGCGATCACCAGCACCAGGGCGATCACCGTCTGGATGACGCTCCCGACGACGTGCCCTGCCAGGAACGCCGACCGTGATATCGACATCGTCCGGAACCGGTTGACGATCCCCTCCGTCATGTCGACGCACACGCCCACCGCCGTGGCGACCGAGCCCGCCGTCGCCGTCATCAGCACGATGCCCGGCGTCACGTAGTCGATGTAGCTGCCGCCACCGATGCCCGCTCCGAGCGCGCCTCCGAAGGCGTAGTTGAAGAGCAGCAGCATCATCACCGGCATCACCACGACCGAGAAGGTCATCGCCGGATACCGCTGCGCCCGCTTGAGGTTGCGCCGCAGCATGGTCAGCGAGTCGCTGACCACATAGGTCGTCGCGCTCATCGCGCTCCCTCCCCGGTCAGTGTGAGGAACACGTCGTCCAGGTCCGCCGTCTCCACGACCAGCGACTCCGCCTGGAGGGACGCGTTGTCGAGCGCGTCCAGCACGGCCCGTACCGTGAGGACGGAGTTGTCGCCCGGGATGTCCAGCACCAGGGTCTCGGCGTCGGCCGTGGCGTAGTCGAACAGTGCTGCGGCGCCGGCGAGTCGGGCGGCGTCGGCGAACCGGAGCCGGATCCGCCCGCCGGGGACGATGCGCTTCAGTTCTTCGGCCGTGCCCTCGGCGACGATCCGGCCGCCGTCCAGGACGGCTATCCGGTCGGCGAGTTGGTCGGCTTCCTCCAGGTACTGGGTGGTGAGGAAGATCGTCACCCCGCGCTCGGCGACCAGCCGCTGGATGATCTCCCACATGGTGCGCCGGCTGCGCGGGTCGAGCCCGGTGGTCGGCTCGTCCAGGAAGATCACCTCGGGCTCGCCGACCAGTGTCATCGCCAGGTCGAGCTTGCGCCGCATGCCGCCGGAGAAGGTGGCCACGGGCTTGCGCGCGGCCTCGGTGAGTTCGAAGCGGCTCAGCAGGTCCTCGGCCCGCCTCCGCCCCTCCCGACGGCGGAGGTGGTTGAGGTCCGCCATCAGCATCAGGTTCTCCTCGGCGGTGAGGAGGTTGTCGACCGCCGAGAACTGGCCGGTCACCCCGATCGCCTTGCGGACCGCGTCGGCCTGCCGGACCAGGTCGGGGCCGGCCACCCGGACCGAGCCGGCGTCGGCCGGGATCAGGGTGGAGAGGACCTGCACCGCGGTGGTCTTGCCGGCGCCGTTCGGCCCGAGCAGCGCGAAGACGCTGCCGGCCGGGATGGACAGGTCGATGCCCCTGAGCACCGCCTTGTCCCCGTAGGACTTGGTCAGCCCCACTGCGGAGATCGCCGCCATCAGGCCCTCCGGACGGTGATGCTGCCGACCTGGGTCTGGGCGCGGACCTCGACGGTCTCCCGGGCGTCGCCCGGGCCCTGCGCCATGCCGAGGGCGTTGCGGACGGCCCCGAACTTGCTGTGCACGTCGAGCCAGGCCGCCGTGCCCTCCGCGATGCCGACCTCCACGTCCCCGACGGCGGACTGCAGGCTGACCCTGCCCCGGACCACCCGGCCGAGCCGGATGTGGCCGTTCGCCGTCCTGGCGTCCACGTCCGCCTCGGCGAGGCCGATGTGGATCCTGCCGTTGGAGGCGTTGGCGTTGAGCGCGCCGTGCACCTCGTCGATCTCGGTGTCGCCGTTGCTGTTCTTGACGGTCAGTGCGCCGCCCACGGAGGCGACCTCGATCCGGCCGCCGCCGGTGACCTCGGCGTCCCCGGTGACGGTGCCGACCCGGACGTCCCCCATGTCGGTCTTGAGCCGCACGCTGTCGGCCCGGTCGACCTGGATCCGGCCCAGGGAGGTCTTCAGCCGGCACGCGCCGAGCGGGCCCTCGGTGACGAAGTCCGCCATCGGGGAGTCGGCGTGGACCTCGGAGCCGGCCGGCAGCTCGACCAGGACGTCGATCGAGCCCTTCTTGCTGGAGAACACGGTGCGCTGCTTGGGGCCCTTGAGGGTGAGCCGACCGCCGCAGAAGTCCACCTGGGTCAGCTCCGCGGCCTTGACGTCCGCGTCCCTGTCGGCGTTGGCCGGCCGGACTTCGACCACGGCGTCGGTGCGCTTGCTCGCGCGGATCCACACCGAGCCGATCTCGAACTCAAGGGCGGCGGAGATCGGTCCGTCCGTCTCGTACGAAGGCATGGTTGTCCCGTCCTCTTGACTCGTGGAGGTGTTCCCGCTGGTCGGAGCGGGGGTGACGTTGAAGGTTCGAAAACTCGGGTGCTGCGGAACTCGGGTGGTGCGGAGAACTCGGGTGGTGCGGAGGCGTCAGTGGACCCAGCCGGTGAAGCTCTGGCCGCCGACGCTGCGCGGGGGGCGGGTGCCGAGCTCCGCCGCCGGGCGGACGGCGGGCCGACCGCCCTCCAGGGCACCGGCGACTGCCCGGACCAGCCAGGCGTTGAGGGACAGGCCGTCCTGCCCGGCGGCCTCCTCCGCCCGGGCCTTGAGGTTCGCGGGCAGGCGCAGGTTGATCCGGGCGGTGCCCGTCTCGTCCGTCTCCGAGGCCGTCGACGACGCGGACGGCACCACGGATGGCACCACCGCTGGCGCCATCGGAGCCGCCGGCGGCCCCACCGGACCAGCGGGAGGCACATCACCGTGGAAGGCCTCGGACCCGGGCGGTGCGGTCACCACGAACTCGGGGTCGAGGCCCCGCAGCCGGACGTCCACCGAGCCCGGGGCGAGGTCGCGGGTGACCTCGCCCATGGCGGCCGAGAGGGCGTTGAGCAGGGTGAGCCGCACGGCCGACTCCAGCGGGAGCGTCAGCCGGTCGGCCAGCGCGCGGGCTTCCTCCCCGCCGGTGGCCGCGGCGACCGCGAGCTCGTTACGGAGGTTTTCGACGTACGGCGTGAGGTCCATGGCTCAAGCATGGCACGGGCGCGGTGCCATGTCGAGCCATTTGTGGCACCACTTTGGCACCATCGCGGGAGAAGGGCCCCGCACCGCGCGGAGGGACGTCTCCCGGAACGCCGCCGCCCCGCCGACCGGGGGTCGACGGGGCGGTTCACCGGAAGGGCGTCAGCGCTGCCAGGCGGCCAGGTAGGCGTCGATCTCGCCGGTCAGCCGCGCCTTGCCGGGCTGCTCCAGGAAGGAGGCCTCGACCGCGTTGCGGGCCAGCGCCGCGACCCCGGCCTCGTCCAGGCCCAGCAGCCGCGCCGCCACCGCGTACTCGGTGTTGAGGTCGGTGCCGAACATCGGCGGGTCGTCGCTGTTGACCGTCACCAGCAGCCCGGAGTCCACCATCCGCTTGATCGGGTGCTCCTCGATCCGCTCGACGGCGCGGGTGGCGATGTTGGAGGTCGGGCAGACCTCGAGCGCGATGCGGTGCTCGCCCAGGTAGTCCAGCAGCGCCGGGTCGTGCACGGCCTGGGTGCCGTGCCCGATCCGCTCGGCGCCCAGCTCGCGGATCGCGTCCCAGACCGTCTGCGGCCCGGTGGTCTCACCGGCGTGCGGGACGGAGCGCAGGCCGGCCGCCCGCGCCCGGTCGAAGTACGGCTTGAACTGCGGCCGCGGCACGCCGATCTCCGGGCCGCCCAGGCCGAAGCTGACCAGTCCCTCGGGGGCCAGTTCGGTGGCCAGGCGGGCGGTCACCTCGGCCGACTCCAGCCCGGCCTCGCCGGGGATGTCGAAGCACCAGCGCAGCACCACGCCGAGTTCCTTCTCGGCGCGCAGCCGGGCGTCCTCGATGGCCTCCATGAAGGCGACCTCGGGGATCCCGCGCGCGACCGAGGAGTACGGGGTGATGGTCAGCTCGGCGTACCGGATGTTCTGGCGGGCCATGTCCTCGGCGACGCCGTAGGTGAGCGCGCGGACGTCCTCGGCGTCGCGGATGAGGTCCACGACGCTCAGGTAGACCTCGATGAAGTGCGCGAAGTCGGTGAAGGTGAAGTACTCGGCGAGCGCGGCCGGGTCGGCCGGCACCTTGGACCGGCCGCGGTGGCGGGCGGCCAGCTCGGCGACGACGCGCGGCGAGGCGGAGCCGACGTGGTGGACGTGCAGTTCCGCCTTGGGCATCCCGGCGATGAACGCCTCGATGCTCCGGTCGGCGGTGGCACCAGTGGGGTTTCCGATCCGACTTCCGTCCGGCTGGACCACGGTGGTTCCCTTCTCCTTCTACGCGCGTATCGCGAAGCTGGGGCCCAGGATAGGCCGAAGCCGCAGCGGCGGTCGGGGCTCACCCCCCGAGCGCGACCGCCACCGTGTGGATCAGCAGCCCGGCGAGGGCCCCGACCACCGTGCCGTTGATCCGGATGAACTGCAGGTCGCGCCCGACGTTGGCCTCGATCTTGCGCGAGGCGTCGTCGGCGTCCCAACCGGCCACCGTGTCGGAGATCAGCGAGGTGATCTCCGTCCGGTAGGTCTCCACCAGGTACTGGGCCGCGTCCTGGAGCCAGCCGTCCACCTTGGCCTGCAGCTTGGCGTCGGTGGCCAGGCGCTCGCCGAAGTCGCGCACGCCGTCGCGGATGCGCCGGCGGAGTTCGCTGTCCTCGTCCTCGGCCGCGTCCGTCACCAGGGCGCGCACGGCCCCCCAGGTGGAGTTGATCAGGTCCTGCACCTCGGGCCGGCTCAGCAGTTCGCCCTTGGCCCGCTCGACCCGGGCGATGGTCTCCGGATCGGTCTGCAGCTCGGTGGCGAAGTCGGCGAGGAAGTTGTCGACGGCTCCGCGGGCCGGGTGGTTCGGGTCGTCCCGGATGTCGGTGACGAAGCGCAGCAGCTCCCGGTAGACCCGCTCGCCGACCTGGTGGTCGATGAACTTCGGCGTCCAGCCCGGGGTCTTCTGGGTGACCTTGCGGACCACGTCCTCGTGGTTGGCGGTCAGCCATCCGTGCGCCCGCACGGCCACCAGGTCCACCACGCCGTGGTGCCCGCCGTCCGCGACGACCTTGCCCAGCATCCGGCCCATCGGCTCGGCCACCGAGGTGGCGGCGGCCCGCCGGGTGACCGCCTCGGCGACCACCGCCCGCACGTCGTCGTCGTGCAGCACCGCGAGCAGCCCGCGCAGCGCCGCCGACGCCTCCTTGGTGACGCGTTCGGCGCTGCCCGGCGCGGCCAGCCACTCCCCCAGCCGGCGGCCGATGCCGAGGGCCGCGAGCCGGCCGCGCACCACGTGGGCGGAGAGGAAGTTCTCGCCGACGAAGTCGCCGAGCGAGCGTCCGAAGGCGTCCTTCTTCGTCGGGATGATGGCGGTGTGCGGGATCGGCAGGCCGAACGGGCGGCGGAACAGCGCCGTCACCGCGAACCAGTCGGCCAGCGCGCCCACCATGCCCGCCTCCGCGGCGGCCGCCACGTACCCGGCCCAGGCACCGGCGCCCGCTGCCCTGGCCCAGGTGGAGAGGGCGAAGACCAGCGTCGCGAAGGCCAGCAGGCCGGTCGCGATGGTCTTCATCCGGCGGACGCCGCGTCTCTTCTGCTCGTCGGCCGCGGTGAACCGGACCCCGGGGCCGGTCCCGCTGAAGGCTTCGTCACTCACCCCGCCAGTCTGCCCGTTGCCCTCCCCGGACGGGTGACGCGCCCCGGATCCGCGCCGACCGGGCGCCCGCCGGAACCGGCGCGGGCACCCGAGACCGGCACCGGGGTCCGGAGCCGGTGCGGCCCCAGGGCCTGATCCCGAGCCGGGCGGCCGCTATAGGGCCCGTCTTCGAACCCCCGCCTGCGGGGGTTCGAA
>NZ_JBEPAK010000339.1:0-6113 GCF_040298565.1 Kitasatospora sp. NPDC001539
CGTGCGAAGCCGTAAGGCGATGTATACGGACTGACGCCTGCCCGGTGCTGGAACGTTAAGGGGACCGGCACGCAGGGGTGTTCAGGTGGTGGGGAGTTCGTCGGCCTTGACGGCGGCGACGAAGGCCGTCCAGGCGTCGGCGGGGAAGGCGAGCGCCGGGCCGTTGGGGTCCTTCGAGTCACGGACAGCGATTCCACCTGTGCTGACATCCCCGATCTCTACGCACTCGCTTGCCTGTGCGCTGTAGCTGCTCTTGCGCCAGCCCTGGGCGGAGACCTTTGGCGTCGTCATATGCTCATCTTCTTCCTGGCCTTGTGCTCATGTCTCTGCTGAGATGGCCGTGATCATATCCAGTGACTCGGACGGGTTCAGGGCTGAGGATCGGAGATACTCGAAGGCGAGTCCATAGCCATCGAGTTCTGCCTCACGCTCCAGGTAGTACCCAGTTGTCAGGGTCTCTACGAACACTGCTCCCGGAGCCGGGGAATCGCTGAACCCGTACATCACGAACGCGCCGCACGCCCCGGCGGTTGCTCCGAGTTCGAGCGGTACGACTTGCAGCGTCACGTTCGGAAGCTGTGCGGCTTCCCGGAGATAGGTCAGCTGCGCCTGGCGCACGTCCACGCCGCCGACCGGACACCGAAGTGCCGGTTCCCAGATGATCCCCCAGAACCGAGCGGGATCTGGTTTGGTCAGGATGCCCTTGCGTTCCATCCGCATCTTGACCAGTTGATCGATCTTGTCCGGTCGGACAGCGGCAGGGTTGGCCTGGAGCAGAGCACGGGCGTAGTCCTCGGTCTGCAGCAAGCCCGGTACGACCAGGGGCTGCCAGGTCCGGATGTAGCGGGCGTCGCCCTCCAGGCCGAGGAAGTCCGCGTGGGCAGGTGGGATCGTGTCGCCGTAGTCGTGCCACCAGCCGCGCTTCTTGCTTTCCCGGGCAAGTGTTTCGAGGGTGGTCCGGGCCTGTGGATCCGTCACTCCGTAGAGGTCGAGCAGGATGCCGAGATCCAAGCGCCGGATCCCCACAGCGCCGGTCTCTATGCGGCTGATCTTGGCGCGCGAGCATTCGAGAGCGCTCGCGGCATCGTCTGTGGTCTTGCTCGCCGACTCGCGAAGCCGACGGAGCTCCGAGCCCAGGCGCCGACCGCGTACGGTCGGCCTCGATTCGTCAGTCACCGCATTCCTCCCTTGAGCCGGGCCCAGTCTGCCTTGTGACGGGCCGTCTGATCCAGGCTAGCCAATCTGCACTGATGCAGAAACGCAGGTTGCATAGAGCATCGATACGGGTGCATGCTACTTGACGTAGTGACTCCTACTACACAGCGTGATCCCGGCGGCTCATGCTCGGGCATCCCTTTGCCCTCGGCCGCCTCCGGATCGCTTCCTTTCCCCGCCACCCCGGAGGAGGCCTCACCATGCCCGACACCCTCGAGAAGCCGCCTGCCCCTGCGAGCGAGTACTCGTGGTGGCTGCCCCGGCACCCCAAGTCCGCCGGGTTCGCGCGGCGGCTGCTCCGCACCTTCCTCGCGAAGCAGCCCGGGAGCGACCCCTTCTGCGACACCGGCGAGTTGGTGCTCGGCGAGCTGGTCGCCAACGCCGTCCTCCACGCCAGGACCCCGCCGGGGCGGCTGATCTTCATCCGCTTCGACCTCCACCCCACCTCCCTCCGCATGGAGGTGCACGACGCCGACTCCGCCCCGCCTCCCGCCCCCCGTCCCGCTCACCCGGACGACCAGACCGGGCGCGGGCTTTGGCTCGTCTCCCAACTCGCCTCCGACTGGGGCTGCTCGCCGCGCCCGGGCGGGATCGGCAAGGTCGTGTGGGCCCGGCTCGACGGGGGCGCGCGATGAGCACCGAGCTTCCCTTCCCCGTCACCGTCGAGATCAAGGGCGTCACCAAGCTCGCCACCTTCTCGAAGCTCTCCGACGCCCTCGACGCCATCCGTACCACCCTGGCCCGACTCCCCTTGGACGACGACCAGGCGTGCTACCTCGCCGACCTCTTCTCCCCGGCCTCCGCCGCCCGGATCGCCCACCAGCTGACCGAGTTCGGCGCGGTGCGGGCGATGGCCTTCATCGGCGTCGAGTCCGCCCACCCCATCCACCTGCGCGTGGCGGGCCCCGAGTGATCGGCCGCCTCACCTGGGCTCGCATCGAGATGTGGTGGTGCCTGAGCGCCCAGTTCTCCCGGCCGGTCCGCGCCGTCAGCCCGCGCCGGCGGGCCGCCCACACCGAGATGCGGCGCTGGTCCGCCACCCCGGGCAACGCGGAGGCCCTGCTCCGCTCCGTCCTCCGGCAGGCTGCCCGGCGCCCGTCCGGCTGAGGACGCTGACCGAAACCAGGTGACCGACCGCCACACCGGGCCTCCCGGGGTGTGTGCCGCCGCCATATAACCGGCACCCCGCCGTCCGTACCGTGTCGCCCACTGGACCCTCGACGTGGAGGAGTGGGCGCGCCATGCGGCAGAGCAGGCTCGGCAGACGGAGAGGTTGGGGCGGGGTGCTCACGGGCGTCCTGCTGATGATCGGTTTGGTCGTCCCGGCAGGACCGGCGGCGGCGACCGCGGCCGCGGCGGCGGTGCCTCCCAACCTCACCCTGGAAGCGACGTACACCAGCGTCGCCAACGGCTGGGACCGCGTCGAGCGGTACCTGGACACCACCCCCGGCTTCCGCCAGGAGCAGTACCCGCCGGACGGCCGGGGCGACCAGGACGGCCAGCGGCTGACCTTCTTCGGCGGCGTCAAGCAGCCGTTCTCCGGCCGCTTCCTGCTCTACTCGGCGCCGGGCTGGAACACCGGTGCGCACCAGGTCCCGGTGCTGCTGGTGCACGGCGCCAACGACAACCCGGACCGGGCCTGGGCCGATCCCGGCGAGTCCGGCGGATACGGCTGCGGCGCCGCCTCCTGCCCGAGCACGGGGCTGATGCAGTACCTGGCCGGCCGGGGCTACCGGGTCTTCGCGATCGGCTTCGCGCACAAGCAGGGCGACAACCTGATGCAGGCCCAGGAGGTCGGTGACGCCGTCGCGCTGATCCGGGCCAAGCTCGGCGTCCCCCAGGTGGACCTGGTGGGCTGGAGCAAGGGCGAGATGTCCACCCGGGCCTACGTCTCCTCCGTCAAGCCCGCCTGGGGCCGCCCGTACGCGGGCGACGTGCGCAAGCTGATCACCCTGGGCGGCCCGAACGGCGGCTACGACTACCCGTTCGCCCACGGCTGGGCGCACGACTTCTCGATCTGGCCGGAGTGCGGCGGCAGGATCAACGCCCCGTCACCCCACCTGCACATGACCTGCTACGGCAGCTACACCGCGCACCCGGAGTTCTCCTTCACCGCCACGGGCGGCTACGACGACTACCCCGGGCAGCGGCAGATGCTGGCCCGGTGGGACTCGGTGTTCGGCGTCGACCAGACCCAGCAGGACTGGTACACCACCTACTACGGCGGCCAGGGCTTCTACACCGACGGCGGCGGCATCCAGCCCGCGATCGACGCCGGCTCGCTGGTCGCCCCGCTGCACCGGGCCGGAGTGCCCGCCTCGGTCACGGCGTACCTCCTGGCCGGCGGCACCCCGAACATCGTCGGCATCTTCAACGAGGACCGGGGACCGAGCGACGGGGTGGTCTTCGTGGCCAGCGCACTGGACACCACCGGTTTCGCGACGGTCGGCGGCACCGCGCTGATCGCCTCCGCCAACCACCTGGAACTCGGCTGGGACGGCGCGGCGAGCGCGCAGGTCGCCGGCTGGCTGAACTGAGGGCGCCCGCGATGATCATCGACCGGCTGATCGCCACCGACCGGCTGACCGTGAACTGCGCCGAGGTCGAGGGCCGCACGGGGGAGCCCGTGGTCCTGGTGCACGGCAACGTCTCCTCCGGCGTCTTCTGGCACTCCACCATGGCCGGACTGCCGCCCCGCTACCGGCCGTTGGCGCCCGACCTGCGGGGCTTCGGCGGCACCGAGCCGCTGCCGGTGGACGCCACCCGGGGCCTGCGCGACCACAGCGAGGACCTGCTCTCCTGGCTCGCGGCGCTGGCGCTGGGCCCGGTGCACCTGGTCGGCTGGAGCATGGGCGGCGGCGTGGTGCTGCAGCTGCTGCGGGACCACCCGGAGCTGGTCCGCTCGCTGACCCTGGTCAACCCCGTCTCCCCGTACGGCTTCGGCGGCACCCACGGGGTGGACGGGCGGCTCAACTCGCCCGACGCCGCCGGCTCCGGCGCGGGCGGCGCGGCCCCCGAGTTCGTCCGGCTGCTGCGCGAGGGGGAGACGGGCGCCGAGTCGCCGTTCGCACCGCGGTCGGTGCTGGACACCGCGTACGTCAGCGAACCGCTGGCCGAGCCGGACCGCTACCTGGCCGCGATGCTGACCATCCGGGTCGGGGACGACCACTACCCGGGCGACAGCCGCCCGAGCGGCGCCTGGCCGGGGTTCGCGCCCGGCGGGCGGGGGGTGCTCAACTCGCTGGCTCCGAACCACTTCCGGATCGACGACCTCGAGGTGGTCGAGCCGAAGCCACCGATCCTGTGGATCCGCGGCTCCGCCGACGTGATCGTCTCCGACACCTCGCTCTTCGACGTGGCCCACCTGGGGGCGCTCGGTGTGGTCCCGGGCTGGCCCGGCGCGGACGCGTGCCCGGCGCAGCCGATGGTGGCGCAGACCCGCGCCGTACTGGACCGTTACGCGGCCGCGGGCGGGCGGGTGCGCGAGGTGGTGGTGGAGGGAGCGGGGCACAGCGTGCAGGTGGAGCGCCCGAAGGAGTTCGTGGCGGCGCTGGTGGAGGCACTGGACGGGGCGTGACCGGAAGGACGACACCGGCACCCGCACCGCGGAAGGGCCGGCGATCCCGCGAGGATCGCCGGCCCTTTCGTCATGGGGGCACCTCGCCGGGGTGCGGCGGCCGGCCGAGCCCGCCGTGCCCGTGCCGGGCTGATACGGGCGGGGGGTATCGGCAATCGCTTGCTCCCGATACCCCCTAGGGGTATAAATGAGGTCGACGGCCGGTACGGCGACGGCACGGTGACGACTGCCACGAGGAGCAACGATGACGACCCAGGCCCCCGCCTCCACGGAGGTGGAACTCTCGATCGGCGGAATGACGTGCGCCTCGTGCGCGGCCCGCATCGAGAAGAAGCTGAACCGGATGGACGGCGTCTCGGCCAGCGTGAACTACGCCACCGAGAAGGCCAAGGTCACCTTCGAGGGCGGCGTCGAGGTGGCCGACCTGATCGCGACCGTCGAGGCCACCGGCTACACCGCCGCACTGCCCGAGCCCCCGGCTCCCGAAGGAGCGCCCACCGGCCCGGGCCTCCCTGCGGGGTCGGCCGACGAACTGGCCCCCCTGCGCCAGCGCCTCCTCACCGCGCTGGCCCTGGCCGTCCCGGTGATCGCGATGGCGATGGTCCCGGCGCTGCAGTTCGACAACTGGCAGTGGCTGTCGCTGACCCTCGCCGCGCCGGTCGTCACCTACGCCGCCTGGCCGTTCCACAAGGCCGCGTTCACCAATGCCCGGCACGGCGCCGCGACGATGGACACCCTGGTCTCGCTCGGGACGGGCGCCGCGTTCCTGTGGTCCCTGTGGGCGCTGTTCTTCGGCGACGCCGGGATGCCGGGCATGCGGCACGGCTTCGAGCTGACCATCGCCCGCAGCGACGGCGCCTCCGACATCTACCTGGAGGCGGCGGCCGGTGTCACCGCCTTCATCCTGGCCGGCCGCTACTTCGAGGCCCGCTCCAAGCGCACCGCCGGTGCCGCGCTCAAGGCACTGCTGGAGCTGGGCGCGAAGGACGTGGCGGTGCTGCGCGGCGGAGCCGACGTGCGGATACCGATCGCCGAACTCGCCGTGGGGATGCGCTTCGTGGTGCGTCCGGGCGAGAAGATCGCCACCGACGGCACGGTCGTCGAGGGCAGCTCCGCGGTGGACGCCTCGATGCTCAGCGGCGAGTCGGTGCCGGTCGAGGTCGGCGTCGGCGACGCCGTCACCGGCGCCACCGTCAACGTCGGCGGCCGGCTGGTCGTCGAGGCCGCCAGGGTCGGCGCGGACACCCGGCTCGCCCGGATGGCCAGGCTGGTCGAGGACGCCCAGAACGGCAAGGCCGCCGCCCAGCGCCTGGCCGACCGG
>NZ_JBEPAK010000340.1:0-6093 GCF_040298565.1 Kitasatospora sp. NPDC001539
GGATGGTCACGCCATTGGTTTCATCCATCAAGCGACTCACCCCTGTCCTGCCTTTCCATGATTCTTATCAGGGTCTCAGCGTCGAACACCGCCGCCCTCGGCCTGCACGTCGAGGGGCGCGTCCTGGCCGTCCCCGGAGTGGTGCCGAACGCGCCGCCCGGGGTGGTCGAGCGCGCGCCCAACCTCGGCTGGCACGGCGTCCGGCCCGCCGACCACTGGCCCGACCGGGACACCGCGCCCGAGCCGGAGAACGAGGCCAACCTCGGGGCGCTGGCCGAGTACTGGAGCGCCGAGCAGGCCGCGGAGACCTTCGTCCACGTCTCCGCCGAGTCCGGGATCGGCGCCGCCCTCGTCATCGACGGACGCCTGTTCCGGGGCGCCCGCGGCTTCGCCGGCGAACTCGGCCACATACCCGTCCACCCGGACGGCCCCGACTGTCCCTGCGGCTCCCGCGGCTGCCTGGAGCAGTACGCGGGCGACGCGGCGGTGCTACGCGAGGCCGGTCTCGCGGACCACCGCACGGGCGATCCGGTCGCCCTGCTGGCCGAGCGGGCGGCCGCCGGGCACGCCCCCACCCTGCACGCACTGGACCGCGCGGGGCGGGCGCTGGGCCTCGCCCTGGCGTCCGCCGTGGAACTCGTCGACCCGGACGCCCTCGTCCTCGGCGGCGCCTACGCCGAACTCGCCGACTGGCTCCTGCCGTCCGTGCGCGCCGAGCTGGCCGCCCGGGTCACCGTCCGGCCCTGGGACCCGCAGGCTCTGCGTCCCTCCGCGCTGGGGCGGCGCGGCCCGCTGCTGGGCGCGGCGCTGACGACGGTGCGCCGGATCATGGCGGACCCGATGCTGCTGCCCGCCGGGTGACCGGAGGACGTGTCGCCGCGCGGTCAGTCGTGCTCGGCGACGACCCCCGTGTGCCCGTCCCCGGTGGTGACCCGCGCGTGGACGTACGCGCCGCCGTACTCCCACGGCGGCCCATGTCCGGCCGCCCGCGCCGGATCCGTGCCCGCGTGGTGGGCCCGGACGGGCCGTCGATCAGCGAGCGCAGGGCGGTGATCGCCTCGTCGGTGACGGGCGCGACCTCGCCCTTCCCGGTCAGCTGATCCCGGCGGCACAAGGGTTCCGCTCGCTGGTCGGGGCGGCGCGGAGGGCCGGACCGTCGGAGCGCCCGGCGAGGGCTCCTCGAGTCCTGCGAGGATTCCCACGACGGATGCCCTTCACCTGGCTGTCGTCGCGACAACTGCACGACGCCGAAATGGCATTGGGGAGAGGTCAGGACCGTCTTGGTGGCGGGGTCCGTCCTGCGTCCTCCGGCGGACGGGACCACCGTGCGGAGGAGGCGGGAGCCGCCGTCAGGCCGGTCCTCCGGCGGATCGGACCGCCCCCGGATCACGTCGGGCCGAGGTTCTGGGCGCACCAGATGGTCTTGCCGTTGGTGGTGTGCCGGGTGCCCCAGCCCTGGGTGAGCTGCGCGACGAGCATCAGGCCGCGGCCGCCCTCGTCGAAGGTGCGGGCCCGTCGCAGGTGCGGGGCGGTGCCGCTCCCGTCGGAGACCTCGCAGATCAGCGCCGCATCGCGGATCAGTCGCAGCCTGACGGGCGGCTGACCGTACTTGATCGCGTTGGTGACGAGCTCGCTGACGACCAGCTCGGTGACGAACGCCGGCTCCTCCAGCCCCCACAGGGCCAGTTGGTCGGCGGCCAGACGCCTGGCGTGTGCCACCTGGGCGGGGTCGGGCTCGATCTCCCAGTCGGCCACGTGGTCGGGGTCCAGGGCGCGGGTGCGGGCGAGCAGCAGGGCCGCGTCGTCGGTGCGGTGGTCGGGCAGCATCAACTTCATCGCGGTGTCGCAGAGCGCCTCCAGGGAGGCGCCGGGCTCGCTCAGGATCCGGAGCAGGTCGGCGGTGCCCTTTCCGGCGTCGCGCCCGTGGTTCTCCACCAGCCCGTCGGTGTAGAGGGCGAGCAGGCTGCCCTCGGGCAGCTCGATCTCGGTCACTTCGAACGGCAGCCCGCCGATGCCCAGCGGGGGTCCCGGCTGGGCGACCACCGGGGCGCCGGTGCCGTCCGGCGAGACGACCAGCGGCAGCGGATGGCCCGCGCTCGCCATGGTGCAGCGGCGGGAGACCGGGTCGTACACGGCGTACAGGCAGGTGGCGCCGGTCTCGCCGGTGGGCTCGAAGCCGCCTTCGGGCCGGGGGTCGTCGGGCAGGTGCAGGACCAGGTCGTCCAGGTGGGTGAGCAGCTCGTCCGGCGGAAGGTCCACGTCGGCCAGGGTGCGCACCGCGGTGCGGAGCCGGCCCATGCTGGCCGAGGCGTGCACGCCGTGGCCGACGACGTCGCCGACGACCAGGGCGACCCGGGCGCCGGAGAGGGCGATGACGTCGAACCAGTCACCGCCCACGCCGGCGCCGGCACCGGCGGGCAGGTAGCCGGACGCCACGTCGACCGCCCCGTGGTGCGGCAGCCGCTGCGGCAGCAGACTGCGTTGCAGGGTCAGCGCGAGGGTGTGCTCGCGCGTGTAGCGGCGGGCGTTGTCGATCGCGACGGCGGCCTTGGCGGCCAGTTCATCGGCGAGGATCAGGTCGTCGGCGGTGAAGGCCTCGGGCCGGTCGCGGCGGGCGAAGGTGACCACGCCGAGCACGGCGCCGCGCGCCAGCAGCGGCACGGTGATCCGGCCGGTCAGTCCCCGTGCGGCGATGGACTGGTCGATCAGCGGGAGGCCGGGTGGCCAGTGGGCGGGGTCGGCGGCGAGCCCGGGGCCGAAGGCCCACTCGCCGCCCTGGCTGGGCTCGACGGCGAGCTGGACCATGGAACCGCCGGTGGACATGCAGCGCGCGGCGATGGAGCCCGGGGCGTAGCCGACCGGCGCCGCCGGTCCGGGCGCCGGGTCGGGGTCCTCCTTGGCGCTGTGCCGGGCGGCGCGGGCGAGCGTGATGGTTCCACCGGTGGTGACCGCGGCGGAGACGGGCGGTTCCTCGCCGCGCAGGACCTCGTCGAACAGGTCGACGGTGACGAGGTCGGCGAAGCCCGGTACCGGGGTTTCGGCCAGTTCGCGGGCGGTGCTGATCACGTCCAGGGTCCGGCCGATGCCCCTGGTGGCCTCCTTGAGGATGAGCAGGCGCTGGCGGGCCCAGTACTCGGCGCTCATGTCGAAGCCCCAGTTGGCGACCGCGCGCACCGTGCCCTCGGCGTCCCGGACGGGCCACATGCTGGTGGCCCAGGCGTTCGCGTAGGCGCTGCCCAGCGGACGGAAGATCGTGATGAGCCGCGCGGGCTCGCCCGTCCTGGCGACCTCGGAGAGCTTGTCCGTGTAGGCCGTGTCGTCCAGCTCGGGGGTCTCGCCGACCGCGAACAGCTCGCGGTACTTCTCACCGAGGACCTGCTCCTCCGTGTGGGCCACCACCGCGGCCGCGGCGGCGTTCACCCACAGGAACCGCAGATCGGGGTCGTAGACGCCCAGCGCGAAGGGGCACTGCTCGAAGGCCCGGTCGGCGATCACGGGACGGCGGTCCCAGCGCTGGAGGGTCACCACGAGACCCGCCGCCACGCCGTCGGCACGGCGCAGGGGGTGGACCGTCACCGTGGCGTCGACCGTGGAGCCGTCCCGGTGGCGCACGGCGATCGATCCCTTGGGGCGGGGTCCGTCAGCCGAGGGGAACCCCGGTGGGGGATCGACCAGGAAGTCGGTCACGGGGCGGCCGACGGTCTCCTCCGCCGTCCAGCCCAGCAGCAGGAGTCCGCCCTCGCTCCAGCCGCTCACCACGCCGTCCGGGTCGACCACCGCAACGGCGGTGGGGGCGTCCTGCGCGCCCGTCGTCTCCACACCCGCCTCCGTCGGGCAGCCGTGCACGCCGGAAGGGGAGTCCGGCGCCTCGTTCCAGCGTAGATCCGGCCCTCCGCCGCGCGCGCTCCCAGGGCGCGCAGGGCTCCCGGCGCCATGCCGTCACCGGCCGCGAAAGCCGCGCCGAGGTCGGGACGCTCCGCGAGTAGCCGCTCCGTCGCGGCCTCGCCGCTGTCCGGAGTGGGGTCGAACCCGTCAGACGGGCCGGCGCCGCCGGTAGTAGGCCCAGGCCAGGGCCAGCACGATCGGCCCCCACAGCATCGCCGGGCTGACGCACAGCCGGGCCAGGGCCATCCACCATCCGTTGCGGTACCCCACCTCGGGTAGGACGCCTGCCCAGGCGAGTGGGTAGAGGTCGAACATCGCCACCAGAGCCAGACCACCCAGGACCGCCGGGACCACCGCGGCGAACGGCGCCACCCGCCGGCCACCGACGAACGGCACCCAGCGCGGCACCACCTCACCCCAACCGGCCACCAGCCCGGTGGTCAGCAGAGCCAGCGCCTCGGTGAGCACACTGAGCCCGACGACGTAGAACGGAGTCCACCAGGGAGCGACCGGCGCCGCAGGGTCGATCGTGCCCATCCGGAAGTCGGCGGCGAACGGCAGTCGCCACAGGCAGTGGGGCAGCACCACGAACGGGAGGGCCTTGGCGAGCCGGAGGGCCCAGACGGGGACGGGGCGCTCGGTGTCGCCGAGCGGGAGGGCGGGGCGTGTGATCGGCATGACCCCCACGATCGACGAATCCCCACCGCGGCGCGTCGGCTGCACGCACGATCGGCATCCCCCACGAGAGCCACCCCTCGATCGTCCTGGCGGCCCACCGTCGGCAGAGCCCGGCGGCCATCTCGGAGGTCCGTCACGGGACAGCCCTCGAGGCGGGCGGCTCGGTTCCGCGTGGCCACCCTGCTCCGTCCGCCGTCCCCGTCGGTCCCCTCAACGCCAGGGCACCGTCCGGCACTTGCCGTGCGCACTCTTGACGGCACGTTCGGTCGGGCCCAATCATCCTGACACGTGGAAGCGCTCCCACCAACCCCTCCCCACGTCCACCCCCACCCCGTGGAGGAAGCCCGTGCGCCGCTCGCTTCGCAGGCTGTCCCTGCTCCTGGCCCCCGCCCTGACCCTGCTCCTGGCCGCGGTCCAGCCCGGAGCCGCCCACGCCGCCGACCCCACCACCCTGGCCGGCGGTTTCTACGTCGACCCGGACTCCAGCGCCCAGCAGTGGCTCAACGCCAACCCCGGCGACGGCCGGGCCGCCGCCATCCGCTCCTCGATCGCCTCCGTGCCGACGGCCCGCTGGTTCGGCAACTGGAGCGGCACCATCGGCACGGCCACCGGCGCCTACGCGGGCGCCGCTGCCGCCCGGGGCAAGCTGCCGGTCTTGGTGGCCTACAACATCCCCAACCGGGACATCTGCGCCGGCCAGTCCGGCGGCGGCGCCGGGTCCGCCGCCGAGTACGCCACCTGGATCGCTGCCTTCGCCAGCGGCATCGGCAACCGGCCGGCGGTGGTCATCCTCGAACCCGACGCGCTCGGCGACCAGAGCTGCATGAGCGCCGGTCAGATCGACGAGCGCAACGCCATGCTGCGCAACGCCATCGCGCAGTTCAACGCCAAGGCCCCGAACACCCGGGTCTACCTGGACGCCGGGAACCCCGCCTGGATCAGCGCCTCGACCATGGCCCAGCACCTGGCCGCGGCCGGGGTGAGCGGAGCGCACGGATTCTCGCTGAACGTGTCGAACTACGTCGACACCGGGCAGAACACGGCCTACGGCGACGCCGTCAACGCCGCCCTCCGGGCGTCCAACGGCTTCGCCAAACCGTACGTCGTCGACACCAGCCGCAACGGCAACGGATCGAACGGCGCCTGGTGCAACCCGCCCGGACGCCGGCTCGGCACGCCCACGCAGTACGGCGGCGGCGGAGCCGAGATGCTGCTGTGGATCAAGGCGCCGGGCGAGTCCGACGGCAACTGCGGCGTGGGCGCCGGATCGACGGCGGGACAGTTCCTGCCGCAGGTCGCCTACGACATGATCTTCGGCTACTGAGCCGAGGACCTTCCCCTCGGCGGAGCCGGCGAGTCGGCCCGCGGCGTCGCGGTACGGCACCTGCTGGCCCTGCGCGGCCCGCGGCCCCGCGGGCCCGTGGGACCGGGCGCTGTACACCTTCTTGTCGTGCTGGTCGACGCGGGCGACGGTGCCGGCGGGCAGCAGGACCCGGCTGCCGAAGATCCACGGGCCGGTGTCGACCACCA
>NZ_JBEPAK010000341.1:0-5988 GCF_040298565.1 Kitasatospora sp. NPDC001539
GCCCGCGGGGGTGGTGGCGGTGGCGGCGGGCGCGGGGACCTCGGTCAGGACGGCTTCGGCCGGGCCGACTTCCCGCTCCTCGTCACGAATCCTCAGGTCACCCGCACCGGGCGGACCTCGACGAGGTCGCCGGGGGCCGCGGGCATCCGGCGGGCCCAGGAGACGGCGGTGGCCTCGTCCGGGACGTCGATGACCCAGAGGCCGCCGAGGTGTTCGTGCCCCTCCCGGTACGGGCCGTCGGAGACCGGGGTGTCCGGGCCCGGCACCACCAGCCGGGCGCTGCAGCTGCGCCGCAGGCCGCCGCCGTACCGCACGGTGACGCCGGCCTCGTGCATCTGCCTCCCGAACCGCCCGTGCGCCGCGTCGAGTTCGGCCTCCTCGGCCTCGCTCATCGCGTTCCAGACCCGCTCGTCGCCGTGAATGAGCAGGGTGTATTCCATGATCCTCAGTTCTCCGTTCGCACCGGCCGGTTGGTGCGCGGCGGCCCGTCGCAGCGACGGACCTCCACCCGGCCCGATTCGCTGACCGGCAGTCTCGCCGCCCAGCGCAGCGCCTCCTCCTCGGAGGGCACCTCGATCACCCAGAGGCCCCCGACCTCCAGGACGCCTTCCGCCGCCCGGGGCTCGCCCTCGGCGGCCGTGGGCCGGGCCAGCCGGGCGCCGTAGACGATCCGCACGCCGGCCTCCGCCAGCTCCCGGCCGAAGGCGCGGTTGGCGGTGAACCTCGCCTCGCGCTCCTCGGGCGTCATGCGGTCCCAGTCGGTCTCCTGGCCGAAGACCAGCAGGGCGTACTCCATGTCCCCTCCCCAGGGTGGAAACGGCTCACATCTGCCGGTGCGCGAGCCGGGCGAACAGTCCGTCCCGGTCGGCCAGCAGCTCCTCGTAGCGGCCCTGCTGGACCACCCGGCCCTGGTCCATCACGATGATCCGGTCGGCCTCGGCGACCGTCGACAGCCGGTGGGCGATCACCACCCGGGTGGCGTTGAGCCGGCGGGTGGACTCGGTGACCAGCCGCTGGGTGGGGTTGTCCAGGGCGCTCGTCGCCTCGTCGAAGAAGACGATGCGGGGCCGGGAGACCAGCGCGCGGGCGATCATCAGGCGTTGCCGCTGGCCGCCGCTGAGGGTGCTGGTGCCCTCGGAGAGCACGGTGTTCATGCCCATCGGCATGGCCGCGATGTCCTTGTCGATGCCGGCCATCTCGGCGGCGGCCCAGGCGTCGTCCAGGGTGTGGTTGGTGGAGCCGACGATGTTGGCCTTGATGTCGCCGGCCAGCAGTGCGCCGTTCTGGAGCACCACGCCGCACTGGCGCCGCACCGCGGAGACCTCCAGTTCGCCGAGGTCCTGGCCGTCGTAGAGGACGGTGCCGCTCTCCGGCCGTTCGAAGCCGAGCAGCAGGCGCAGCACGGTGGACTTGCCGCTGCCGGACGGGCCGACGATGGCCACGAACTCACCGGGTTCGATGCTGAGCGTGACGTCCTGCAGGGCCGCCGGGCCGTCCTCGCCGTAGCGGAAGGTGACGTGGCTCAGGCCCAGGCGGCCGGAGAGGTCGCCCGGGTCCGCCTTGCTGTCGTCGACCTCGGGCTTCTCCTCGAGGATCGGCCGCAGCCGCTCCAGCATCGGCACCACGCCGAGTGCGGTGACCGCGGCGGAGGTGAACTGCAGGCTGGAGGCGATCAGCAGGTTGAAGGCGGTGAAGAAGGAGAGGAAGACCGGGACCGGCACGGCGCCGTCCAGCGGGCCGGCGATGACGCCGAAGATCACCACCGAGCAGACCAGCGGGAAGCCCGCGTTGAAGGTGGTGACGGCGTTCTGGATCCGGCGCGAGGAGGCGGCGAGGCCGCGGCCCTTGCCGAGTTCGGCGGCCCACACCCCGAACACCCGGTCCTCGGCCGCGGTGACCCGCAACTTGGGTACGGCGGTGAGCAGTTGGAAGACGCGTGCGGACATGGCCTGCTCGTGCGCGTACAGCTTGCGCTGCCAGCGGACCTCCAGCCGCCCGGCGGCCAGGCCGACGCCGACGCCGACCAGCACCAGCAGGGTGGCGAGGCCGGCCAGCCGCAGGTCGTAGAAGAAGACCAGCACGAGGTTGGCCAGACCGGTGAGCAGCCCGAGGGTCGCCGTGGTCATCATCCCGGACAGGGTCTCCTGGGCGGCGCTGACGCCGAGCACCGTGGTGCCGAGCTCGCCGGTGGAGTAGTTGGCGAAGAACGGCGCGGGCAGCGACAGCAGCCTGGTCCAGACGCCGACCTGCATCGCGGCCGTGGAACGGCTCTCGATCCGCAGCACCGCGATGTTCTGCACGATGGACAGGGCGGCCACCGCCATCGCGGAGCCGATCACCACCAGGGCGCCTTCGGTGATCAGGTTGCGCTGGGCGTGGGCGACGAAGGTGCCGAGCACCTCGCCGGTCATCACCGGGACGAGCAGGCCGATCAGCGCGACCAGGGCGGCCATGCCGGTGAACATCCACAGGTCCTGCCGGTTGTTGCGCAGGCCGAAGCGGAGCAGCCCGGCGACGGAGCGGACGGTCGGCGGCAGCGGCCGGTACAGCACGGTGGCCTTGTTCTGCAGTTCGGCGGCCAGCTCCCGGGTCAGCGGGGTGACCTTGCCGCCCTCGGCGAGGACGTAGCCGTTGCCCAGCGGGAGCAGGGCGACGGGGGCGCCGGCCTTGCGGTAGCCGACCATCGCGCCGAGGTCGTTGCGCCACCAGGCGCCGTCCAGCCGGACGGAGCGGGTGCGCACGTTGGAGGCGAGCGCGATCGCCTGGAGCCGGTCCAGCCGGCGGTCGTGGCCGTTCCCGGCGACCGGGGCGGTGACGGTGAAGCCCTCGTGCGCGGCGACCAGCCGGGCGGCGGCGAGGGTCGGTTCGTCGCCGGTGGCGTCGCCGATCCGCAGCCGGGAGGCGGTGTCGCGCAGGATGGTCTCGAAGCCGCGCGCGGAGTGGGCGAGGGTCCCGGCGTCGCGTTCGCGGCGGGTGGTGATGAGTTCGGTCTCGGTGCTGCGGCGGGCCTCGATCCGGCGGTCGACGGCGTCCAGCAGGCGTCCGCAGTGGGCGGCGAGGCGCTCCCAGAGGCCGCCCTCGTCGAGCAGTGCGCGCGGGGAGCGGGCCCGGACGACGGCCGGTCCGGCCGCGACCAGCCAGTCCCGTTCGGTCAGGCAGATCTCGGCGCCCTCGGTGAGTTCCCCCGCCGCCCCCTCGGGGGCCTCGACGGCGCCCTCCTCGATCCGCACCCACTGGAGGCCGTCCACCGAGCGCAGCGCCTGGCCGCGCTTCAGGGCGGTCGGCCCGGCGGGGTCGAGCGGGGTGAACTCGCGCGGCGGCAGGGTGTCGCGCAGGGCCCCGGCGAGCGCGGTGAGGCCGCGGCCGAGCCCGGCGAGGAACTGGTCCGCGGCGAGTTGCTGTTCGCCCTCGGGCAGGGCCCGGACGGCGGCGCCGGCCGCGGTGCCGCACTCCCGGCCGCGGGCGGACAGGCCCTCGACCCAGGAGGTGGCGAGGTAGGACAGCTCCGCGCCGAGCACCGGACGGGCGACGATGCCGCGCCGCGGACCGGCGGCCGCCCCGGGCACCAGGGTGCCCGCCTCGATCCGGCAGAGGAAGTGCCAACGGCCCTGCGGCGCACCGGAGTCGAGCCGGACGGCGAACAGGTCGACGGCGCCCGAGCGGACCAGCAGCATCCGTCCGGGGTCGTCCAGCACGAGGTAGCGGTCGGTGAGCGGATCGACCGGTTCGGCGGCCTCGGTGAAGAACGGCGAGAAGACTTCCACGGCCAGGCTCACAGTTCGTCCTCCTCCTCGCGGCGCGCCGACTCGATGAGCGCGGTGTAGTGCCCGCCGAGCGCCAACAGCTCGTCGTGGGTGCCGCGTTCGACGATGGCGCCCTGGTCCAGCACGATGATCTCGTCGGCGTCGCGGACGGTGGAGAGGCGGTGCGCGATGATCAGGCAGGCGCAGCCGCGGCGGCGCAGGTTGTCCATGATCACGCGCTCGGTCTCCGGGTCGAGCGCGCTGGTGGCCTCGTCCAGCACCAGCAGGGTCGGCTCGGTGGCCAGGGCCCGGGCCAGCTCCAGCCGTTGGCGCTGGCCACCGCTGAAGTTGCGGCCGCCCTCCAGGACCGGGCTGTGGATGCCGCCGGGCCGGGTCATCACGGTGTCGAAGACGGCGGCGTCGCGCAGCGCGGCGGTGACGGCCTCGTCCGGGACGTCGTCGTTCCAGAGCGTCAGGTTGTCCCGGACGGTGCCCTCGAACAGCGAGATGTCCTGGTCCACGTAGGCGAGGGAGGCGGCCAGCACCGTGCGGGAGATCTCCTCGCGCGGGCGCCCGTCCAGCAGGATCCGGCCGGACCACGGGGTGTAGAGGCCGGTGAGCAGCCGGCCCAGGGTGGACTTGCCGCTGCCGGAGCCGCCGACGACGGCGATCCGGCGGCCGGGGACGACGGTGAGGCTGAGGTCCTTGATGATCGGCTCGGAGAGCGGGCTGTAGCCGAAGCTGACGTCCTCGAACTCCAGGTTGCCGTCCAGCTTGGGGCCGGCCGGCGGCTCGGGCCTGGCGAAGGCGGCGGCCACCGGGTAGCGCTCGACGTCGTACAGCCGCTTGATGTCGGCGGTGACGTCCTGGAGCCGGCCGCCCAGGTTGGTGAGCTGGGTGACGGGGCGGCTGAGCGCGGCCAGCAGGGTCTGGAAGGAGACCAGGATGCCGACGCTCATCGCGCCGTCCACCACCCGCTGGCCGCCGACCAGCAGGATCAGCCCGCTGTTGAGCGCGGCCAGCATCGGCGGCACGACGGTGAGCACGGCGCTGGGGATGCCCAGCTTCTGCTTGGCGGTGACGACCTTGGCCAGGAAGCCGGCCCAGCGGCTGAAGGCGTCCTGCTCGGCGCCGGTGGCCTTGACGGTCTCGATCAGCGCGAGCGTGGTGAAGGTGGTCGCGGTGAGGTTGCCGCGGTCGGTGCGCAGCGCGGCGACGGCGTCGGTGCGGGCCCGGGCGACGGCCTGCAGCACGACCACGTTGAGCAGCGCCATGCCGACGCCGACCACGCCGAGCAGGATGTCGTAGCGGATCAGCACGACCGCGTAGAACAGCACCAGGCCGAGGTTGATCACGGTGAGCGCGAGGTCGCGGGAGAGGATCTCGGCGACGACGTCGTTGCCGGACACCCGCTTGGCCACCTCGGCCGGGCGGCGCTGCAGGAAGAAGTCGACCGGCAGCCGCAGCAGGTGCCGGAAGAACCGGGCGGAGCTGACCAGCCCCATCCGGATCTCGATCCGCAGCAGGTAGTGCCGTTGGACGGAGGTCAGCACGAACACCACCACGGCGGTGGCGGCCATGGCGGCCAGCAGCGGGAGGAGGTAGCCGCTCCCGCTGCCGGCCAGGACCCGGTCGATGAACACCCGGGTGTACGCGGGGATCGCGATGCCGGGCAGGACCAGCAGCAGGCTGGCGAGCAGCACCAGCGGCATGGCGCGTCCGGTGGGCAGGCGCCGCTCCAGCAGGGCGCGGCCGACGCCGCCGCGGTCGCCGCCGGGCCGGAAGTCGGGGCCCTTCTCGAAGGAGAGCACGATGCCGGTGAAGCCGGAGTCGAACTCGTCCCACTCCATCAGGCGCGGGCCGCTGGCCGGGTCGTTGACGGCGACGACGGTGCGGCCGTACCGGGTGCGGATGCCCTCGACGACCATGAAGTGCTGGAAGGCCCAGAAGATGATCACGGGGCCGTCGAGGTCGCGGAGGTTCTCGGCCTCGGTCTGGTAGCCGCGCGCCTTGAGCCCGTACGTCCGGGCGGCGTTGAGCAGGGTGGAGGCGCGGGCGCCGTCGCGGGAGACGCCGCAGACGCCGCGCAGGTCCTCCAGCGGCACCCAGCGGCCGTGGTAGGCGAGGATCATGGCGAGGCTGGCGGCGCCGCACTCCACCGACTCCATCTGCAGGACGGTCGGAACGACGTGCCGCCAGCGCCGCGGCGCGAGATCGGAAGAGCACACCTCAGAACACCATACAC
>NZ_JBEPAK010000342.1:0-5937 GCF_040298565.1 Kitasatospora sp. NPDC001539
GTCCGACAACCGCTCACCCGCAGGCGACTTGACCTGCCCCACCCTTGCCACACCACAACCAACGAGCCACAGACACCAAAGTCACCGGCATTGGGTCTAACGGGTCAGCACCTGCTTCTCCCCCGCCTCCACGGCGAAGTCCAGCCGGTTGCCCGGCGGCGGGAACGGGCAGATGAAGTGGTCCGCGAAGGCGCAGGGCGGCAGGTAGGCCCGGTTAAGGTCCAGGACGGTACGGCCGTGGTCGTCCGGGGCGGGCAGGGTGATGAAGCGGAAGCGGTAGGTGTCGATGCCGCTGGTCGCGTCCGCGATGACGCCGGTGAGGCGGTTGCCGGAGCGGCTGACGGTCAGGGTGCGGTGCTCGCCGGCCACCGTGAACTCGACCTTCCCGTTGACGGCCAGCGGGCGGTCCTTGCCGTCCGCGTTCGGGACGAGGACCGACTGCGCCTCGCCGTCGAATGGCGTGAAGACGGCGGGGACGGCCCACTCGGGCGCGTACGGGTAGGCGGAGATGCCCGCGAAGGCGGCCCGGCGGGGTGCGGCCGGGTCGAAGACCCGCAGGGCGAGCTCGCCCTCCCGCTCGATGGGGACGAGCAGCAGATCGCCGAGGACGGCCGTGTCGGCGGCCGGGTCGGTGTCCGGTCGCAGCAGCACCTCGCCGTCCACCGGGTCATCGGCGCCGGTGACGGTGATGCCGTCGGCGGCCGTGGCCCGCACCCGGACCCCCTCGGCGTCGGCCCACCACTGCCCGGGCAGCCCGGGCAGCTCGGCCGGTTCGGCCTCCAGCCAGTGCGTGCCGGTGAGTGCGAGCTGGCCGTGCGGCGCGCTCACCGACGCCGCCCGTCCGTCGCTCCAGTGCTTCCAGTCCTCCGCGGCCGTCGCCGTCATCGGTCAACCCTCCCGGTCAGGTGCGCGGACGGCCGCCGTTCGAACCGTCCGTCTCGGTCATCCTCCACAACGCCATCCTCCTCAACACCGCCCGCCCGGACGGTTCATTCCCCGAACCCGGGGAGCCGCCCGTATCGCAAGGAGACTGCAATGCGGCGGCAACACGGGACGGCCGGGTTTCGCCGATTCGACGTGTCGACCGAGTCGGCTGAGCCGGCTGAGCCGGCCGGCCACGGCCGAAAACGGCTGAACCGGCCGAACCGGCAGATCCAGCGGATCCGGCCGGTTCAGCCCTTCAGCGGCCGGAACAGGCCCTCCTGCACCACCGACACCACCAGCTGCCCGCTCCGGTCGAAGATCTGCCCGCGCGCCAGGCCGCGCGCGCCGTGGGCTATCGGGGACTCCTGCTGGTAGAGCAGCCAGTCGTCGACACGGAAGGGCTGGTGGAACCACATCGCGTGGTCCAGCGAGGCCATGTCGAAGTGCCGGGTGCCCCACAGCGGCTCGACGGGGGCGCGGACGGCGTCGAGCAGCGTCATGTCGCTGGCGTAGGTGAGGGCGCAGACGTGGATCAGCGGATCGTCCGGGAGCGGGCCGTTGGTGCGCAGCCACACGCCGCTGCGGGCCTCGACGCCCTCCAGCTCCTCCTTGCTCCAGCGCAGCCGGTCCACGTAGCGGATGTCGAAGGGCTGTCTGCGGCTGATGAACGGGGGGAGTTCGCCGAGCCGGGAGCCGACCTCCTCCAGGGCGCTGGGCAGGTCCTCGGGCGCGGGGACCTCCGGCATCGGGTACTGGTGCTCGATGCCGCCCTCCTCCGGCCGGTGGAAGTCCGCGGTGAGCGCGAAGATCGACCTGCCGCCCTGGATGGCGAGCACCCGGCGGGTGGTGAAGGAGCGGCCGTCGCGGATCCGGTCGACCTGGTAGACGATCGGCACACCGGGCACCCCGGGGCGCAGGAAGTACGCGTGCAGCGAGTGGACCGGGCGCCCGCCCTCCACCGTGCGCCCCGCCGCGACCAGGGCCTGTCCGGCGACCTGGCCTCCGAAGGTGCGCTGAAGCGCCTCCTCGGGGCTGCGCCCGCGGAAGATGTTCAGCTCGATCTGCTCCAGGTCGAGCAGATCCACAAGGTCGTCGACGGGGGTACCCATGCGCACGCTCCCTCTCCGGGCTTCGATCAGTTCTCCAGCTCACTCGAATTCTCCGGCGTCCCGGGTCATTCCCGCTCACCGGGGCAGGCCGAGCAATTCACTCGAACGAGTAATCGATTGAACGCACAGATGACGCACCCTGGCCGGCCACTACCCCGCCAGCCGCACACCCGCCAGCCACCTACCTCTCCAGCCCCGACTCCCGCACCGTGATGTTCAGCCGCCCCACCAGCCCCAGCGCCGGATCCGCCGTCCCCGGCAGCGTCCGCACCACCCCGTGGTACGCGAACCGCGCCGGCCCCCCGAACACCAGCAGGTCCCCGCTGTGCAGCTCGAAGTCCGTCCACGGCCTGGTCCTGGTCTCGGTGTTCCCGAGCCGGAACACGCAGGCGTCGCCGAGCGAGAGCGAGACCACCGGCGCGTCCGTGCGCTCGTCGCGGTCCTGGTGGAGGCCCATCTTCGCGCCGTGCGGGTAGTGGTTGACGATCGCGGTGTCCGGTTCGTACGCCGCCGCGCCCGCGATCTCGCCGACGCGCTCGCCGTAGGCGTCGGCCACCGCACGCCGGGCCAGCTCCCGGAGCAAGGGCGGGAACGCCTTGACCGGCGTGCCGTCCTCGGCGGTCCGTGCGTAGCCGTACGGGTACCAGTGCCAGCCGAGGCTGACCATCCGCACCGACATCACCCCGCCCGTCGGCATCCGCACCTCGTGCAGCCCGGCCGGCGGGCGCGCCCACTCCCGGCAGGCGGTGACCAGACGCAGGCGGGCGTCCGGGTCCAGCCAGCCGGGCAGCAGCACGGCTCCGGGCGCGGGCTCGAACCGTTCCCGAGCGGCTGAGCCCCCGGGCAGGTCACCGAACAGTTCGCCCTGGATCACCCCACCATCCTCCCCCACCGGCCCGGCCGGGGCCCAGACCGAGCCCCGACCCGACCCAAGCCCGCCGACAGCGGAACCCACCCCGGCACGCCCACCCCGCGCCGACCCGCCCGCGCCGCCCGCGCCCCCGCCGATCAACCCCAACTCCCGCGCACACGACGGCCAGGCCTCCCACCCCTGCTGCCGCAGGATCTCCTCCCCCACCGTCGTCTGGTCCCGCCGGCTCGCGTGGTCCGGCCGGTCGGCGAAGTGCAGGCCGCCGGCCTCAGCCCAGGTGGACAGCCGGATCTGCAGCCCGCCGTAGAAGCCGTTGCCGGTGTCGGCCCGCCAGTCGCCGCCGCTCTCGCACTCGGCGAGCTCGTCCCACACCAGGTCGGCGACCCGCGTCCCCTCAGCGGCCCGTATCCTCGCAGCGACCCGCACCGCCTCAGCAAGCCCCGTCCCCACAGCGGCCCCGCGAACCCCCGACCCCGGCCCCGCCCCCCGCGCCACGACCGACCCGGGCCCGGCCCCCGGCACCACCGCACCGGCCCGCACAGCGCCCGCCCCCATCGCCGTCAGCACCGCCAAGGCGACCGCCCCCGACCGAAGCGCGCCCCGCCCGCGGCGCTCGTCACGGCGCCCGTCATACGAATGCGGCATGGCAGCCGACCCTAGACGGCCCGCGCCCCGGGCCTCCGCGACACACCGGGAACGCCGACGGCCGCTCCCCCGCACAGCGGAGAAGCGGCCGTCGAGCCCCGGACGACGCCAGTCGTCCGAAAGGGACTCAGATGCTCAGGGTCTGACCCGGGAGGATCAGGTCGGGGTTGCCACCGATGACCTTGGCGTTGTTCTTGTACAGGTCGTGCCAGTCCAGGCCCTGCGCGGCGGCGATGGCGCTCAGGGTGTCACCGGACTTGACGGTGTAGCTGCCCTTGGCCGGCTTGGCGTCGTTGGAGCCGGTCCAGGACTTGGCGGCGTCCTGCTTGGCCTCGGCAGCCTTCGGGGCAGCGGCCTTCGGGGCGGCGGCCTTGGGGGCAGCCTTCGGCTCGGCAGCGGCCTTCGGGGCAGCCTTCGGCGCGGCGGCAGCCTTCGGCGCCGGGGCCTGCGCCGGCTTGGCGGCAGCGGCACCGGAGCCCGCCGAGGTGTCGACGGCGGCCGGGGCGCCGCCCTTGGTCAGGCCCGCCTTGACGGAGCAGACCGGCCAGGCGCCCGGGCCCTGCGAGGCGAGGACCTTCTCGGCGACGGCGATCTGCTGCGCCTTGGTGGCGAGGTTGGCCTGCGCGGCGTAGGCGGTGCCGCCGTAAGCGGCCCAGGTGCTGGAGGTGAACTGCAGACCGCCGTAGAAGCCGTTGCCGGTGTTGATGGCCCAGTTGCCGCCGCTCTCGCACTGGGCGACGGCGTCCCAGGTGGAGACGGACGCGGCGGAGGCCGAGGTGGCCGTGACGAGACCGGCCACCGGCAGGGCCGCGACAGCGGCGCCCGCCACGACGGCCATCCGCACGCGGTTGCGCTTGGTGGCGGTGGAGGGGGTGGCAGCGGCGTTCTCGTGACGGAAGGTCATGGGGTTCCTCTCGACAGCCCCGGGCGGGCATGCGGAACCAGGCCCTCAAGAGGGCCGCTGTCGCTTGCCGCGTCCGTCGGACGGCCGTGCACGTGTCGGACGTGCCGCTGCCGCCCCGGCCACCCAGCCACTCACCGGCGACCTGTTCGAGCGATCGCGTCGGCGGGCACCTGCCGCACCCCGCCGGAGCCGGGGGGCCGGTGCGTCGGGGGTGAACCCGGGTGGCGCTCGTTGCGCCGCCCAAGAAGCTACGAGTCGGTCGGCGGGGAAACCAAAACTCCACCGGTCTGCCCAGCTCAGCCGGGGGTTACCGGAGGTAATGACCAAGCAATCCTGACCGAAATGTCCGCTTTGGCCGTTGATTCCTAGATCAAACCCCGAGGCGGCGTGACTCACCTCACCGCCCGATTCCGGCAGTCCTGTCACCGACATCGACAGATTGCGAGCACGAGAACACGCTGTGCGGTCGCATCCAGGGCAATTCCCGTCAGCCTCGACCGGCACCCGTGACGCCTGACACAAGGGCCCGTTGGGCATGGCGACCTCTCCGTGTCCGCCCCGAACACCCACCCGCACCCATCCGAGGAGACCCTGTGCCGCGCATGCTCGACGTCAGCGACGAGGTCCGGTCCGAGATCGGCGACGATGAGGCCGACCGCCTGCTGGGCGGCGACCGCGCCCCCGACAGCTACGAATGCACCTCCTGCCGCACCCCCGGCGACACCCACGCGGACCCCACCAGCACGGTGCTGTTCGTCGGCGACGAGACGGCCGTCCTCGCCTTCGCCCACGCCCGCTGCATCCCCTCCCAGGTGGTCCCGGTCTCCGAGGAGCAGCTGGCCGGCGCAGTCCGCAGCATCAGCCAGACCCAGCCCGCAGCCACCCCGGACCTCGTCGTACCGAACCTCGCACTCCCGGACCTCGCCCTCCCGTCCCCGGCGGTCCCCTCCGACGCCCTGCCCCAGCCGACCGCCCCCGGCCAGGCCGCCATCCTCGGCATCACCTGCGGACTCGTCCTGCACGGCAAGGTCGGACACGCCTCACTGGTGGTCGAGCCCACCGGCCCCGTCGGCCGCCCCGGCAGCACCTCCGGCGAGGACGAGTTCCTCGACCTGCTCCAGGACGCCGGGTTCCAGCGGATCAGCGACCTCGACGAGACCCCGGAGCAGCTGCCCGGCTGGTCGGTGCTGGTCGCCATGGGCAAGCTGCACGCGATCCTCCAGCCCGCCGCGGCCGGCGGCAGCACCGGCTGGTGGCAGGCCCACCAGCCGCTCCAGGTCACCGACGCCTGGCGGATGGCGGCCAGCCAGCTCGCCGAGGTGACCATGTACGCCGTCCCGGCCGGCATGGTCGGCCGCCAGCCCCGGGAGGACCTGCTGCGCCAGGCCCTGGAGCGGGCGGTGGCGCTGGGCCAGGTCGTCGCCGCCTCGCTCCCGCTCGCCGGCACCTGACCGGACGCGGCGGTCGACCCACGCCGCACCGGG
>NZ_JBEPAK010000343.1:0-5932 GCF_040298565.1 Kitasatospora sp. NPDC001539
GTGGCGCCGGTACGGCTCAGCTGCCGTCGCGGTCCGCGGCCGGTCCGCGGCCGGCGCCGGTGAAGGTGTCGCGCAGCTTGCCGCCGACGCTGGCGGCGCCGTCGGCCACGTCCCGCAGCAGGCCCATCAGCGGGTCCTTGCTCTCCTTCACCGAGGTCGTGTAGTGCTCGGCGGCCGCCTTCCACTGCTCGCCGACCGAGGCGTCCCGGTCGTCCGAGCGGCGCGGGTAGGCGCCGGCCAGGATCGAGCGGTACTCGTCGCTCTCCGCCCACTTCTTCAGCTGGGCGACCCGGACCACCGCGAACGGGTGGGTCTGCGGCAGCAGCTGGAGCAGCTTGAGCACGCCGTCGCGCAGGTCGCCGGCCTTCTCGTACTCCTCCGCCTGCTCGAGGAAGGCGTCGACGTTCATCTCGCCGAGGTCGTGCCCGCCGGCCAGCTTCATCAGGGCCCGCATGGACGCCTGGAGGTCCTGCCCGGCCAGCAGCCCGGCCCGGTCGCTGGACAGCTCGGCCTTGCGGAACCACTCCTTGAGCGCGGTGACCAGGGCCATGATCGCCAGGTTGCCGAGCGGCACCCAGGCGATCCGGGTGGCGATGTTGGTGAGGATCATCAGCATCGTCCGGTAGACGGCGTGCCCGGACATCGCGTGGCCGACCTCGTGGCCGATGACGGAGCGCAGCTCCTCCTCGTCCAGCAGCTCGACCAGGCCGCTGGTGATCACGATGATCGGCGTGTCGATGCCGATGGTGTACGCGTTGGCCGTCGGGTCCTGGGTCACGTACAGGTCCGGCACCTGGTCCAGGTCGAGCGCGTAGGCCGCGTCGCGCACCATGTCGTACAGCTCGGGGAACTGGCGCTCGGAGGTCTTCACCGCCGTGGCCAGGAACATCAGCCGGATCGCGCGCTCGGAGACCAGCCCGGCGAGCTTCTTCAGGACGTCGTCGAAGCCCGAGAGCCTGCGCAGGGCGACCAGGGCCGAACGGTCGGCGGGGTGCTCCCAGGCCCGGGTGGAGATCTCCGGGAAGCGCTGACGGCGCCGGCTCGGGGTCTTCTCGAACGTGTCGGTCATGGTCTGAGTACCTCCTGGTCGAACGGCGGTCCCGGCCCGGTGCCGGCCCCCCGCTGCTCTTCGCCTGAAACGACTGTCTGTGCAACGTCCGCGGTTGCGTACTCGTCCCCGGGGCAGCGTACGCGGCGGGCGGAGCGGGCAGCAGGGGGCGGTGGGCGGACCGGGCGGCAGGGGTCGGTGAGTCGCGCCGGTGTGAGGCGGGTTTACCCTGAATGACCTGGAACCGAGACCGGACCCGGCCGCGGTAGCGAGCAGTTCGAGGAGCCCTCAGATGTCCACCGACGCGCTGGTCAGCCTGGCCGCCCCCATCTCCGGCGAGTCCGGCCCGGGCCTGTTCCTGCGGATCATCATGATCGCGTCCTTCGTCGGGGTCGGCCTGCTGGTCTGGGCCATGGCCCGCGCCTTCCGCAGCGGCCGGTAGCCGGCCCCGCCGGCTCCCGCGGGCTCACGCCCGGTCAGTGGCGGTGGGCCGCCGAGCGGTTGCCGGGCGGCCCACCGTACGATGACGGGTGGGCCCTCACCGGCCCGGAACCACCCCCAGGTCCGTTCACCGAGCCGAGAAGGTCCCGCCGACCATGAGCACTGCTGCTGCCGCACTCCCCGTTATGAACCTGCTCGCCGAGGGCGAGGGGGGCAACCACGACAGCCTGAACCCGGCCCTGACGGGTGGCGCCGCGCTGTTCATCCTGCTGCTCCTGCTCTTCATCACCACCCGCTTCAACCGGGACCGCTGAGCCGCGTCCACGGACCGCTCGGGGAGCGTCCGGCCACCGGGCCGGCCGCTCCCTCACGCATCTGCGGGCAACCCCCACCCGGCCGTTCCCGCACCGTAACGGGCGTCGCGTAAGGTGTGGCGGCATGGGAGAGCAGGCCGGGACCCCCGGCGGACCGGAACCGGTGAAGAAGCGCCTCGGCGTGATGGGCGGGACGTTCGACCCGATCCACCACGGCCACCTGGTCGCCGCCAGTGAGGTGGCGAGCGCGTTCCACCTGGACGAGGTGATCTTCGTCCCGACCGGGCAGCCCTGGCAGAAGAGCGACCGGCAGGTCAGCCCGGCCGAGGACCGCTACCTGATGACGGTCATCGCCACCGCCGAGAACCCGCAGTTCTCGGTCAGCCGGATCGACATCGACCGCGAGGGCCCGACGTACACCGTCGACACCCTGCGCGACCTCCACGCCCTGCACCCGGACGCCGACCTCTTCTTCATCACCGGCGCCGACGCGCTCGCCCAGATCCTGTCCTGGCGCGACTCCGACGAGCTCTTCTCGCTGGCCCACTTCATCGGATGCACTCGCCCGGGGCACACTCTGTCGGACGCCGGACTTCCGGTGGGCGGGGTCTCCCTGGTGGAGGTCCCGGCGCTGGCCATCTCCTCCACGGACTGCCGCAACCGGGTCGCCAAGGGCGAGCCCGTCTGGTACCTCGTCCCGGACGGCGTGGTCCGCTACATCGACAAGCGGGCGCTGTACGCGCCGCACGGGACCTGAGCCGGGAGCGCCAGTGAGTGAGCGCAGCGAGGTGGGTGCATGAGCGAGCGCAACGGGCAGCAGCCGGAGGAGTGGTCCACCGGGCAGCACCAGCAGCCCTACCACGGGTATCCGCAGCAGCAGGGGTACGAGCAGCAGCCGGCGCAGTACGAGCAGTACGACCAGTACGGGCAGCCGGTGTACGGGCAGGGGTCCTACGCCGGCCACCAGGGGTACCAGCAGGAGCAGGGGTACCAGGAGCAGCCGTACCAGCAGCCCTACCAGGGGTATCCGCAGCAGCAGGGGTACGAGCAGCAGCCGGCGCAGTACGAGCAGTACGACCAGTACGGGCAGCCGGTGTACACCCAGGACCCGTACGGCGGTTACCAGCAGCAGGGGTACCACCAGGGCTACCAGCAGCCGTACCGCGACGCCGCGCCGCCGGCCGCCGAGCCGCAGCCGCAGCCGCAGCCCGGGGCCGCCGCCCCCGCTCCCGCCGCCCCGGGGGAACCCGCCGCCCCCGCGCCCGCCGCGGTGCCGCCGCCACGGCCGCGTCCGCGCCGGCCGGCCGCCGAGGCACCCCCGGCCAAGCCCGAGCCGCCCTCCGAGCAGGTCTCCGGAGCACGGTCCGGCAAGGCCGGCTCCCGGGCGCCCAAGGACAGCTACGCCACGGGCGAGTTCACCTTCGTCGACGAGGAGGCGGAGGAGTCCGAGGACGTCATCGACTGGCTGAAGTTCGCCGAGTCGCGCAGCGAGGTGCGCGCCGAGCGCCGCCGCAAGCTGCGCAACCGGCTGATCGGGCTCGGCGTGGCGGTGGCGCTCGCGGCGGGCGGCGTCGGCGGCTACCTGTGGTTCACCGGCGACAAGCCGACCGCCGCCGCGGCGGCCGGCGGGCGCCAGGTCAACGTCGTCCACCTGCGCGACCTGCAGGGCAAGGTGTCCACCGCGCTGCTGGTCAACGACGCCTCCGGACACAAGGGCACGGTGCTGCTGCTGCCCGACAACCTGCGGCTGCCCGGTCCGGGCGATCCGCCGGTCACCACCGTCGGCCAGGCCATGGACGCGGTCGGCGCCTCGGCGACCCGCGACGGCCTGTCCACCGTGCTGGGCGCCCCGGTGGCGGGCACCTGGCGGCTGGACACCCCGTACCTGGAGATGCTGGTCTCCCAGCTCGGCGGAGTCCGGGTGGACACCAACGCGGAGACCCACGAGGGCGGCAAGCCGGACGGCAAGCTGCTGTCCGCCGCGGGCAAGAACACCCTGCTCAGCGGCAAGGCGGCGGTCGCCTACGCCACCCTGCAGGGGCCCGGAGAGAACCGGGACGCCCAGCTGGCCCGCTTCGGGCAGGTGCTGGACGCGGTGGTGCGCACCATGCCGACCGAGTTCAAGGACGCCAAGGACGACGTGCACCGGATGAACGCGGTGCTCGACCCGTCCCTGCCCGAGGACGCCCTCGCCGGCGTGCTCGCCCAGCTCGCCCAGCAGGCGAAGGACGGACACCTCGGAACCACCGCGCTGACCGTCAAGCCGGACGGCAGCCTGGACGAGGCGACCGCCGGCAAGCAGGTCAAGGACGTGCTCGGCGGCACCGTGAAGTCCGCGGCGGCCGGCGACGCGGCGGCCCGGGTCTCCCTGCAGGACGCCACCGGCAACGACGCGGCCGCGGCCGCGGCACAGGTCCAGATCGTCAACTCGGGCCTGACCTTCATCCCGGGCGGGGCCAAGACCGCCGCCCAGGCCACCAGTGAGATCCGCTACACCGACGACGCGCGGCAGGCCGCGGCGAAGTCGCTGGCGACCAGCCTGGGGCTGCCGGACTCGGCGGTGAAGAAGGTGGGCGACGCCCAGAACGCGGACCTGGTGGTCGTGCTCGGCAAGGACTACCAGCCGCCCAAGCAGTAGAGCGGCGGCCGCCCGGGCCTGGGCCGAGGCCGCCCGATGCCGGGGCCCGGAAGACGGTCCCGGGTCCGCCCGGTGCCGGGGGCCGAGCCCGCCGGTGCCGGGGGCGGACCCCGCCCGGTGCCGGTGGCCGACCCCGCCCGGTCCCGGCGGCCGACCGCACCTGCTCCCGGCGGCCCGGGAAAACGGTTCCGGGCCCGCCGGGGCGGCGTGAGATCCTGGAAGGCGACCCCCGGCCGTGTGCCGGGGCCGCCCCAAGCCGCCGAGCCGGAAGAACACCGTGACCGTCACCGACCACAGCCAGCAGCTCATCACCGTCGCCGCCCAGGCGGCGGCCGACAAGCTCGCGCACAACATCATCGCCTTCGACGTCAGCGAGGTGCTGTCGATCACCGACGCCTTCCTGATCGCCTCCGCGAACAACGACCGCCAGGTCCGCTCGATCGCCGAGGAGATCGAGGACCAGCTGCGCGAGCAGCTGGACATCAAGCCGGTGCGCCGCGAGGGCGAGCGCGAGGGCCGCTGGATCCTCCTCGACTACCTGGACATCGTGGTGCACGTCCAGCACTCCGAGGAGCGCTCCTTCTACTCGCTGGACCGGCTCTGGAAGGACTGCCCCGAGCTGCCGCTGCCCGAGGACGCCGTGGCCTCGCGCAACCGTCCCGACGCCATCACCGACGAGGCCGGCAACGCCGTCGCCCCGGCCGACGACTTCGGCAAGCCCGAGGACCTGCACTGAGCCGCGGGGCGCGGGGCCCGCGCATCGTCTTCTGGCGGCACGGCCAGACCTCCTGGAACCTCGAATCCCGCTTCCAGGGCACCACGGACATCGAGCTGACCGGCCAGGGCGTGCTGCAGGCGCAGCGCGCGGCCCGGCTGCTCTCCGGCCTGCGCCCTGACCTGCTGATCTCCTCGGACCTCAAGCGCGCCCGGCGCACCGCCGAGGAGCTGGCCAAGGTCACCGGGCTCGACGTGCAGCACCACGAGGGCCTGCGGGAGACCTACGCCGGCTCCTGGCAGGGCCTGACCAACGCCGAGATCCGCGAGCGCTACCCGGAGGAGTACGCGGCCTGGGCGGCCGGGGAGCCGGTGCGGCGCGGGGGCGGCGGGGAGCTGTCCACCGAGGTCGCCGACCGCTCGGTGCCGGTCGTGCTGGAGGCGGCCGCCAAGCTGCCGGAGAACGGCACGCTGGTCGTGGTCAGTCACGGCGGCACCATCCGCACCATGCTCGGGCGGCTGCTCGGCCTGGAGCCCCCGCTCTGGGAGTGCTTCGGCGGGCTGTCCAACTGCTGCTGGTCGGTGCTCGGCCAGGGGGCGCGCGGCTGGCGGCTGCTGGAGCACAACGCGGGCACGCTCCCGCAGCCGGTCATCGGCGACGACACCTGACGGCTCCGGCCCGGCGCGACACCCGACGGCTCCGGCCCGGGGCGGCACCGGCCGGCGCCGGTCCCCGCGGCTTCTCCGAGGGCCTTCCCGGGAGACTTCTCGGAAGCC
>NZ_JBEPAK010000344.1:0-5924 GCF_040298565.1 Kitasatospora sp. NPDC001539
GCCGTGATGCCCCGCGCCGCCCTCTCGGGGGGTTTTCGGGGCGGCGCGGGGCGGCAACGGGGGCAGCCGGCGGATCAGGCCTGGATCTGCTTGCGGGTACCGCTGTGGCTGATCGCCACCTTGCGGGGCTTGGCCCGCTCCGCGACCGGGATGCGCAGGGTCAGGACGCCCTCTTCGTAGTCGGCCGAGATGCCCTCGGGGTCGAGGGTGTCGGACAGCATCACCTGGCGCGAGAAGACGCCGAGCGGACGCTCCGAGAGCTCCCACTTCACGTCGTCGCCCTGGTGGCGCGGACGGCGCTCGGCCTTGACGGTCAGCATGTTCCGCTCGACGTCGATGTCGATCGCCTCCGGGTCCACGCCGGGGAGGTCGAAGCAGATCACGTACTCGTCGCCGGTGCGGTACGCGTCCAGCGGCATGGGGGTGGGACGGGTCCACGTGCCGGTCGTGCCCAGGAACTGCTGGGTCAGACGGTCCAGCTCGCGGAACGGGTCGGTGCGCAGCAGCATCGCGAAACACCTCCAGTCGGATCGATGGGTGCCAGTGCGCTTCACCTGTCATTGTTGTAACACGTCATCCATCCGATGACAAACCTCTCGTGTCGTCGGTACGGTGACTACATGAGTGCGAAGCCGCCGAAGCCCGTTTCCGGTCCCGCTCCGAGCGCGGAGCCCGTCTCCTTCCTCGCCGCCGCCGCGGCGCTGGCCGCCATCGACGACGCCGTCCGGGCCGCCCAGGCGCCCGACGCGCCCGGGGCGGCCGATACCGCCGGGCGCCCCGCGCCGGTGCCCCATCAGGGAGGCCAGGAGCCCGACCCCGACCAGGCGCTGGCCGCCCTGGTGCTGCTGCGCGAGCTCCGCACCCAGCTGGCCGGCTGGGAGGCCGGCCTGGTGGAGACCGCCCGCGCCGCGGGTGCCACCTGGGCGGACCTGGCCCGGCCCATGGGCGTCGCCAGCCGCCAGGCCGCCGAGAACCGCTACCTGCGGCTGCGCCCCGCCGGTGCCGCCGACTCCGGCGCCGGGACCGGCGCCGAGCGCGTCAAGGCCGTCCGTGACCGCCGGGCCGCCGAACGCGCGATCACCGCCTGGGCCCGCGACAACGCCGCCGAACTGCGCGTCCTGGCCGCCCAGATCACCGCGGTCGGCCTCGCCCGCGAGGCCCGCCCCGCCCAGGCCGCGCTGACCGCCGCCCTCGGCACCACCGACGCCGCCGACCTGATCGAGCCCCTCGCCGGCATACGACCCCACCTGGGCACCGGCCACGCCGACCTCGCCACCCGCCTCGACGCCCTGGCCCGCCACACCGACCGGCTCCGCGACGCCAGCAACCGCCGCCGCGCCTGACCGGGCCTGCCCGCTCCGAGCGGTCGGATCCGAGTACGCGTACTCATGCCGCCCCCGCCGCCGTGCGGAATGATCGTCGCCGGACGGATCAGCCGGCGGAGCAGGGAGGGCACGGACGGTGAGCACACCCGGGGGGCGGGCGGCGGACGCTCGACGGCAGGACCACCGGTCGGCGATCGGCCGGTCCCGGACGGTCAGGGCGGCGGGGGTGGGAGCCGGTCTCGGGGCCGTGTCGATCGTGCTGGCCGCGCTGCCGTGGGCGGACGTCCTGCCGTGCGACGCACGGCAGGACTGGGACTGCCTGGGAGTGGCTCTGCTGTTCCTCGCGGTGGCCGCGGTGGTCGGTTTCCTGGCGAGCTGGCTGGCGCTGCGGTTGGCGGGCGTCCGGCCTGGCGAGTCGCCGTGGCGGTCGTCCTGGTCTTCTGGCTGGCGCGCGAACTGTTCGACCGGGCCGGGGCACCGGCCCTCCCGGAGGTGCTGTCCCCCCTGGTCACGGCCGCCGTGTTCGCGGTCGCCGCGGTCCTGGCCGCGCCCAGGCCGCTGCTCTGGCGGCCGCGGATCGTCCTGCTGGCCGTCCTCGCGCTGTGCTGGCCGCTGTCGGCGGTCCTCGGCGGTCACCGCACGGACGAGCGCCTGCGGGAGGCGCTCGCCGACGTCGGCGTGCCGCTGTACGCGCCCGACGTCACCGGCTACCACCTCGGCACTCCGCTGACCAGCAAGCCCGGCCGGTGGTTCGGCTACACCCTGCTGCCCGACCGCCCAGGCGTGGACGCGGGCGATCCCGGCCACTGGGCCGTCAGGGTGACGGTCCAACCCATGGAGCGCACCTTCCGGCCTCCGCACTGCGACTCGCTGGACCTGGGCAGCACGGTGTCCGGCGACGGCTGCGAGCAGGTCGCGCCGAACACCTGGCGCCGGGTCAACCCGTACGTGCTCTTCTACTTCGTCCGCCGTGGCGACCACCTGATCGTGATGTCCGCGGACGCCAGGAACACCCCCGAGGCCGACCTGCGCGCGCTGGCGTCGAGCCTCGCGGAGCGCGACCCGGACTACTTCGTCCGGTGAGGCCGCCCGCGCCGGTGGCGGTGCCGCGGCGGCCCGGCGCCCGTACCGCCCTCGCGGGCGCCGGGGCCGGCCACTCGTCCGCCGTAGACCGCCGTGCGGCCCTCGCGTCGGCGTGCTCGACTGAGGCTCGTCCCCCTCCGCACCCCGACACTGGAGCGCACCATGGCGATCGTCGTCGTCATCGAGACCCCGGGCATGAACCAGGCCATGTACGAACAGGGCACCGACAGACTCACCGGCGGCCGCGGGGTGGTCAAGAAGGCCTCCGACTGGCCCGTGCCGGGTCTCATCTCCCACGCGGCCGCACCCACCCCCGACGGCTGGTTGGTGGTGGACGTCTGGGAGTCGGAGGACGCCTTCCGGAAGTTCGGCGAGCACCTCCGGCCGATGCTCAGGGAGATCGGCGCGCCGGACGTGGAGCCGAAGATCTACCCGGCCTACAACGTCGTCACGTCCTGACTGGAGCCGCTGCCGCCCGGCGGTGCGGGCCCGGGTTCCGATTCCGGCCCAAGGCCGTCGGCCCTCCGCTCAGGCCGCGGGAGCGGACTGCGCGGGCACCCGGACCGCGCCGCCGGGGCCGGTGGCCTCCCGCCCGGACTCCGCGGCGGCGATCCGCTCCAGGCTCCGCCACAGGTCCAGGGCCTGCTCGTGCAGCCCCACGACGGTGAGGCTGCCCGCCTCGACCGCGCTGAGGTAGGCGTCTATGCCGGTGACCGCGTGGTGCACCTGTCGGCGCAGCGGCTCCACCCGCCCGCCGTCCTCGCCGTGCTCGCGCGGCGCGCCGATCCGCTCGGCCAGCAGGGACCTGAGCCGCTCCAGACCTTCCCTGCTCATCGGGTCCACGCTAACCATCTCCTGTCGAAGGGCCGCCACACGGATCCGCCGGGTCGGCGACGGCGGTGGCACCCCCACTGTTGGCCCGGCCGCCGCACATGTCAACAATTGCACGAATTGTATGTCGTGTTTTTTCGGTCGTAAAACCGGGTGGCACCGCACAGCCCGTCCGGGATCCGCGGCCCTTCGCGGAAACGCGTTGAGGCGACGGCCGTCGCCGCATAGCGTCGCCGGCAGGGCTGACGAGTGCTTCGGGCATCCACGGCTCGCCGCGATCCACGACCTCCTCGACCCCGACCGCGGTGACCTCCTGCCGTACGTCCGCATCGCCGAGGAGTGCGGAGCGCGCCGGGTGCTGGACATCGGCTGCGGGACGGGAGCGTTCGCCCTGCTGCTGGCCGATCGCGGGATCGAGGTCGTCGGGATCGACCCGGCGGCGGCCTCGATCGAGGTGGCCGAGGGCAAGCTGGGCAGTGGACGAGTGCGGTGGATCCGCGGTGACGCGTCGGCCCTCCCGCCGCTGCGGGTCGATCTGGTGACCATGACGGCGAACGCCGCCCAGGCCGTCGCCGACCCGGGGGTGTGGCGGGAGACCCTGTGCGCGGCCTACCGATCGCTGCGGCCGGGGGGCCGGCTGGTGTTCGAGACCCGGGATCCGGCCGCACGGGCCTGGGAGCGGTGGAACCCGGAGGCCTCGTACCGCACGACGGTGCTGCCGGGCGTCGGTGCGGTCGGGAGCTGGGCCGAGGTGACCGGTGTGAGCGGGCCGCTGGTGAGGTTCCGGTGGACCTACGTCTTCGCGGCGGACGGGCAGGTGCTGACCTCGGACTCGACCCTGCGCTTCCGGGAGCGCGAGGAGGTCGAGTCGGACCTCCGCGCGCAGGGGTACCTGGTCGACGACGTGCGGGAGGCTCCGGACCGCCCGGGCCGGGAGCTCGTGTTCCTCGCGCGCCGGCCGGAGGCGGGCTGAGCGGGCGCTCGAGGGCCGCCGGGAGGCCGGGAAGTCCGGCCACCGTCGGTGAGCGACCGCATTGACCGGGTGACGTCCGGGACAACGTAGGATGATTCAACTCCCGCGCTACGCGCGAAGAGTTCCATGAATTTTCCAAATGTCCGATTCTTCTCCCGCTTCACACGCTCGGAGCCACCCTCATGGACAACCTGTCCACCGCCGACACCGACGGCGCGATAGAGACGCGCGGTATCGAACCCGTCCCCGACCACGAGCGCGGGGGCAGAGTCCGCGAGCTCTTCCCGACCTGGGTCGCGGCGAACATCAGCGTCCTGCTGCTCACCATGGGCGCCGCCCTGGTGGTGTTCAACCAGTTGAACTTCTGGCAGGTCCTGGTCGTCGCGGCGTGTGCCGCCGTCGTCTCGTTCGGCATGGTCGGCGTGCTGTCGGTCTCCGGGAAGTGGGGCGGCGCCCCGGGCGCGACCCTGTCGCGGGCCACCTTCGGGGTGCGCGGGAACCTCTTCCCCGGCGCGATCCTCTGGATCGCCCGGTTCGGCTGGGAGACGATCAACGCCGTCACCGGCGCCTACGCCGTGCTGACCGTGCTCGACCTGCTCTTCGGCGTCAAGAGCAACACCGCGCTGATCGTGATCACGCTCTTCCTCTTCGTCGCCTGCACCTTCCTGGTCTCCGGCATGGGCCGCAAGGCGCTGAACGTCTGCAACACCTGGTCGACGTACCTCTTCGGCCTCTTCAGCGTGCTGGTGCTGGGCTACCTGGTCGCGACCATCCACTGGAGCGAGGTCTTCTCCAAGCCCGCGGGCACCACGGCGATGATGGTCGCCGGCGTCGGCACCATCGCCGCCGGCGGCATCAGCTGGGTCCCCACCGGCCCGGACTTCGCCCGCTACCTGCCGCACGCCGCCTCCGGGAAGAAGATCGTCGGCGTGACGGTCTCGGGCGCCGGCCTGGTGATGGTGCCGATGGTGCTGATGGGCGCGGTGATGGCGGTGGCCTCGCCCGGTCTGGCCGAGGCCTCCGACCCGGTCTCCTTCCTCGGTGACCTGCTGCCGACCTGGCTGGCGGTGCCCTACCTGCTGACCGCGATCGTGGGCATGCTGCTGATCAACAGCCTCTCGATGTACTCGGCCGGCTTCACCGCGCAGACCATGGGCGTCAAGCTGCCGCGCGCGCTGGCCGTCAGCATCAACGCGGTGATCTCGCTGGTCGGCGGCCTGATGCTGATGCTGGTCGCCAAGAGCTTCCTGGGCTCCTTCATCACCTTCCTGATCCTGCTCGCGGTGTCCTTCTCGGCCTGGATCGGCGTCTACGCGGTGGACATGTTCCGCCGCCGCTCCCGGGCGGTGCGCTACGACGCCGCCGCGCTGATGGACACCAGCAGGAACAGCCGGTACTGGTACGCGGGCGGCTTCTGCTGGCAGGCGATGGTCTCCTGGGTGGTCGCCCTGCTGTTCGGGCTGGCCTTCACCACGTGCGACTGGTTCGCCGGCCCGCTCTCCGGCACTCCCGTCGGCAAGTACGGGCTGGCCTGGGCGGCGACCATCGTGATCTCCGGCGTGATCATGGCCGTGCTCCCCGCGCCCCGGGAGAACACCTCCGCGACCGCCGGGCAGCCCGCCGGCCTCCCGGCGGAGCGCACCGACCGGGTCACCGTCTGACCCGCCCCCCGCGCACCCCGGACCGCCCGGTCCCCGGCTCGGCCGAGCCGG
>NZ_JBEPAK010000345.1:0-5909 GCF_040298565.1 Kitasatospora sp. NPDC001539
TGTGTGGTTTTGTTTTTTTTTGTTGCTTATTCGTTTGGGCCGTGCGGGGGTTGGGGTGGCGCGGGGGGTGGGGCGGTGCGGGGGGGCGCCCCCCTACTGGTTGGGGGGGCCGCTCCGGCGGCTGCCTAGGCGGTGGCCGTCGCCGACCAGGCGGCCTCGGCGGCCGCCAGGGCCGGCCCGGCGTCGGCCTTCGTGGCCGTCGCGAGCGCGGCCAGGCAGGCGCGGACGGTCTCCAGCGAGGCCGCCGGGCCGTAGTGGTTGATCCGCAGCATCTCGGCGGCGAGGGCGCCGCCGCCCGGCTGGACGGGCAGCGCCGGGTCGAGGGCCGCGGTGAGTTCGGCGGCGTGCAGACCGGCCGGGGTGCGCACGGTGGTGGCGACCGGGGCCGCGTGGGCGTCCTCGCGGACGTAGGGGGCGAGGGGGTCGAGGGCGCGGACGCCGGCCCGGGTGGCGGCGGAGGCGGCGCGGTGCCGGGCGATCACGGCGGGCAGGCCCTCGGCGGCGATCCGGTCCAGGCAGGCGCCGAGCGCCAGCATCTCCAACTGGGCCGGGGCGTGCGGGAGTACGGCGCGACCGGCGTCCGTCCAGCGCTCCTTCCAGTCGAGCAGGGAGAGGTAGGAGCGGCGCGGGGCGGCCGGGTTGGCGGCGATCCGCTCCCAGGCCCGCCCGGAGACGGAGACGGCGGAGACCCCGGCCGGGCCGCCCATCGCCTTCTGGCCGCCGATGACGCACAGGTCGATGCCCCACTCGTCGGTGAGCAGCGGCTCGGCGGCGACGGAGGCGACCGCGTCGAGCATCAGCAGGGCGCCGTGCTCGCGGACCACGGCGGCGATCTCGGCGACCGGGTTGGTGTTGCCGGTGGCGGCCTCGGCGTGCACCAGCGAGACGAAGTCGGTCTCCGGGTGCGCGGCCAGCGCCTCGGCCACCTGGGCGGCGCTCACCGCGCCGTCGAAGGGGACGGCGAGGTCGACGACGGTGGCGCCGCACGAGCGCAGCCAGTTCCCGAAGGTCTGCCCGTACGGCCCGGTGACGATGTTCAGCGCGGTGGAGCCCGGGTGCGCGGCGCCGCGGATCGCCGCCTCCAGCGGGAGCAGCGCCTCGCCCTGGGTCACGATCACGTCGGCCTCGGTGTGCAGCAGCGCGGCCACCTGGTCCTCGATCGCCGCGAACCCGGCGGCGCTGAGCGGGGGGAGGTCGAGGAAGGGGCTCACGGCTTCGACACGGCCTTTCACTTCGGGGACGGTGGTTCGGACCGGCGGTCGGGCCGCTCGGTCCGGCCGCTCGGTGGGGCCGGCGAGCGGCGCGGGTGGGTCGCACCGAGTCTGCCGCATTCTCGCCGCCCACCCGGAACCGGCCCGTCGGTAGAGTGCGGCCATGAGCGATGGCGCGGTGCTGCACGTCCGGGGTCGGGTACTGGTCGGCCCGCAGGAGGTCCGGGACGAACTCTGGGTGGTGGACGGGCGGGTGAGCTTCACCCGTCCGCGGACCGCGGGGGACGTCCGGACGGTGACCGGCTTCGTGCTGCCCGGTCTGGTGGACGCGCACTGCCACGTCGGACTGGACGCGCACGGCGCCGTGGACGCCGAGACCAGCGAGAAGCAGGCGCTCACCGACCGTGACGCCGGGACCCTGCTGATCCGCGACGCCGGCTCGGCCGCCGACACCCGCTGGATCGACGAGCGCGAGGACCTGCCCCGGATCATCCGCGCCGGCCGGCACATCGCCCGCACCCGCCGCTACATCCGCAACTACGCGCACGAGATCGAGCCCGGCGACCTCACCGCGTACGTCCGGGCCGAGGCCCGGCGTGGGGACGGCTGGGTGAAGCTGGTCGGCGACTGGATCGATCGCGACCGCGGCGACCTCGCCGCCTGCTGGCCGGGCGACGCACTGGCCGAGGCGATCGCCGCGGCGCACGAGGAGGGCGCACGGGTGACGGCGCACTGCTTCGCGGCCGAGTCGCTGCCGGACCTGCTGGCGGCGGGGATCGACTGCGTCGAGCACGCCACCGGCCTGACGGAGGAGCTGATCCCGGCCTTCGCCGAGCGCGGGGTCGCGATCGTCCCGACGCTCGTCAACATCGCCACCTTCCCGGGGCTGGCGGCCGGCGGCGAGGCGAAGTTCCCGGCCTGGGCGGCGCACATGCGGCGGCTGCACGAGCGCCGTTACGACACGGTGGGCGCCGCGCACGACGCGGGCATCCCGGTGTTCGTCGGTACGGACGCGGGCGGCTCGCTCGCGCACGGGCTGGTCGCGGACGAGGTGGCGGAGCTGGTGAAGGCCGGGCTGAGTCCGGCGGAGGCGCTGTCGGCGGCGAGCTGGGGGGCGCGGGAGTGGCTGGGGCGGCCCGGACTGGAGGAGGGCGCGCCGGCGGACTTCGTGGTGTACGGGGAGGACCCCCGGGCGGACATCCGGGTGCTCGCCGACCCGCGGCTGGTGGTGCTGCGGGGGCGTCCGGTGGCGTGACCCGGGTAGGGCTGGGGGCGCGTCCGGTGGTGTGATCCCGGTGGGCGCGGAACGGCGGTCCCGGTGGAGGTGGAACGGCGGTCCCGGTGGGCGCGGAACGGCGGTCCCGGCGGCTGAGGAACGGCGGTCCCGGTGGGCGCGGGGTGGCGGGCGCTTCCGTCGACCGCGCCACCGGCCCGGTCCGGCGGTCGATCGCATGATCGTCCGCTGAACGGGCCGTCGGTGTAGGCCGATAGGGTGGCGACCATGGCACCGCGTCCACTGAACGAGATCGTCGAGCCCGGTTGGGCCACCGCCCTGGAGCCGGTCGCCGGGCGGGTCGCCGCCATGGGCGACTTCCTGCGCGCCGAACTGGCCGCCGGCCGCACCTACCTGCCCTCCGGCCCGAACGTGCTGCGCGCCTTCCAGCAGCCCTTCGCCGACGTGCGGGTGCTGATCGTGGGGCAGGACCCGTACCCGACGCCCGGCCACGCGGTCGGGCTCAGCTTCTCGGTCGGGCCGGAGGTGCGGCCGATCCCGGCGAGCCTGGTCAACATCTTCCAGGAGTACGGCAACGACCTCGGCCTGCCGCAGCCGTCCAACGGCGACCTGACCCCGTGGACGCAGCAGGGCGTGCTGCTGCTCAACCGGGCGCTGACCACCGCGCCGCGCAAGCCGGCCGCGCACCGGGGCAAGGGCTGGGAGGAGGTCACCGAACAGGCGATCCGGGCGCTGGCGGCGCGCGGGGGGCCGCTGGTGGCGATCCTGTGGGGCCGGGACGCCCGCAATCTGCGGCCGCTGCTCGGGGAGATCCCGGCGATCGAGTCGGCGCACCCGAGCCCGTACTCGGCGAACGGCGGCTTCTTCGGCTCCCGGCCGTTCAGCCGGGCGAACGAGCTGCTGGTGCGGCAGGGGGCACAGCCGGTGGACTGGCGGCTGCCGTAGCAGATCGTGGTCAGTGCGGAACGTCAAACTCACTCCAACGGGTGAAATGACGTTCTGTGTGACTCATGTGACGGATCGTTTGAGAAGACTGGCGGCTCATCGTTCCACCTGTGTGGGGGTCCCGTCATGTCTTCTCGGCCGTCTCGCCGAATCGTTTCCGCATCCGCCGCCGTGGTGGTGAGCACCCTGCTCACCGCCGGTCCCGTCCAGGCCGCTCCGGCGAGCCCGGCCCCGACCGCTCCCTCGGCCTCGACCGTGCCCCCGGTCGGGTCCCCGGCGGGCAAGGCGCGTGCCGTCACCGCCGAACTCGACCTGGACGTCAAGCTGTTGAACAATGCGGTCGACGTCCCGGTGGACATCGCCCTCAACAAGGTGGAGACGCCCGCTCGGCGCGACGGCTCGGTGCTGACCGCCAAGGTGGACGGCGTCGACCAGACCGGCCCGGTCGAGCTCGTCAAGGCCGACGTCGGCACGTCCGTCACCCGCGCCGACGCCAAGGGCGCCGCCGCCTCCGTCAAGCTGGTCAACGCCGACGTGCACGCCCCCGGCCTGCCGGCCACCGCGCTGCTGGGCCTGGAGGCGATGAGCGCGGAGGCGACCTGTCCGGTGGACGGGCAGCCCACCGCGAACGTGGTCGCGCCCGCCAGGCTGAGCGTGCTCGGCAAGCCGGTCACCGTCGGGCTGTACGGCCCGACCAAGGTGGACGTGCCGCTGGTCGGCAGCGTGTCGGTGGAGTTCTCCAAGAAGACCACCACCACGACCACCGCCGCCGCCTCGGCGCTGGAGGTGCAGGTGGAGGTGAACCCGCTCAACCTGAACGTCGCCAAGGTCACCGGGACGATCACCGTCGCGTCGGTGAGCTGCGAGAAGCCCGTCACCCCCGGCCCAGGCAGCACTCCGAGCCCGGTGGCGTCCACCGGTGCGCCCGCCGCCCAGCCGGTGGCGGACACCACGACGACCACCCGGGCCGCGGTGCCGCAGGCGGCGGTGGAGAAGCCCGGGAAGCTCGCCGCCACCGGCGGCAGCAGTGCCACCGGCCCGCTGGCCGCCGGGGCCGCCGCCCTGGTCGCGGGCGGGGCCGCCGCGCTCTGGGCCACCCGGCGCCGCCGGGCCGCGCACGCTCGTCGGCACTGAGCCGGCGGGCCGTCCGGAGGTGCGGGGGCGCCGGGCCTCGGCCCTCCGGACGGTCGGAGCCGCCGGGCGTCGGCACCGCGAACGGCGGGAGTGCCGCGCCCGGCACTCCCGCACCGTGACCGTGCCACTGCGGACGGTTGGTTCACATGCGCGTTACACGAGAGGAACAACCGGGAAACGGCGCCTTGCAACGCTACGCGGGCACCCACCACCCAGCACTGCGAGGGACACGCCGTGGCAATCAAGGCCGAGTACATCTGGATCGACGGCACCAAGCCGACCGCGAAGCTCCGTTCCAAGACTCGCGTCCTGCCCAACGCCGACAAGATCCCCACCTGGGGCTTCGACGGTTCCTCGACCAACCAGGCCGAGGGCCACGCCTCGGACCGCGTGCTGGAGCCGGTGAAGGTCGTTCCGGACCCGATCCGCGGCGGCGACCACATCCTGGTCCTCTGCGAGGTCCTGGAGACGGACGGCACCCCGCACGAGTCCAACACCCGCGCCCTGCTGCGCGAGGTCGACGAGAAGTACGCCGCGCAGGAGTCGATCTTCGGCATCGAGCAGGAGTACACCTTCTTCAAGGGCTCCCGCCCGCTCGGCTTCCCCGAGGGCGGCTTCCCGGCCCCGCAGGGCGGCTACTACTGCGGCGTCGGCGCCGAGGAGGTCTTCGGCCGCGAGATCGTCGAGCTGCACCTCGACCGCTGCATCGACGCCGGCCTGGCCATCTGCGGCATCAACGCCGAGGTCATGCCCGGCCAGTGGGAGTTCCAGATCGGCCCGGTCGACGCGCTGACCGTCTCCGACGACCTGTGGATCGCCCGCTACCTGCTCTACCGCACCGCCGAGGAGTTCGGCATCGACGCCACCCTCGACGCCAAGCCGGCCCGGGGCGACTGGAACGGCGCGGGTGCGCACACCAACTTCTCCACCAAGGCGATGCGTGAGGGCTACGACGCCATCATCACCGCCTGCGAGGCCCTCGGCGCCTCCCAGGAGAAGGTGCTGGAGCACGTCAACCAGTACGGTGACGACATCCAGTCCCGCCTGACCGGCAAGCACGAGACCGCCCCGTGGAACGTCTACAGCTACGGCGTCTCCGACCGCGGTGCCTCCGTGCGCATCCCGTGGCAGGTCGAGGTGGAGAAGAAGGGCTACATCGAGGACCGCCGCCCGAACGCCAACGTCGACCCCTACGTCGTCACCCGCCTCCTGATCAACACCTGCTGCGAGGCGCTGGAGAAGGCCGGCCAGGTCTGATCCGCCCCCGGGCACGCACCGCGCCCGCAGGCCCTTCCCGCTCGGGGAGTCTCCTCGGCGTGCAGGGTCTGCAGCCACAGGCACTCGACGGACTTCACATCGGCCGGCTCCGTCCAGGTGTCGACCTG
>NZ_JBEPAK010000346.1:0-5784 GCF_040298565.1 Kitasatospora sp. NPDC001539
GGCCCGCTGCTGTCGCGGCTGACCCCCGAGGTGCGGGTGCTCTCGGGCGCCCCCGGTGGAACGGCGTTCTACCGGGCGGGCCCCGCCTTGTCATGCCGCCCGGGCGGGAAGCGCCCGGCACCGGCCCGCCACCGGCGCCGCGCGATGCTCCGGGCGGCCCTGAGCGGTCGTACGCCGTTCCGCCCTGCCGCCGCTCAGCCGAGCGGCCGGGCCCGGACCCAGGTGCGGTCCTCCGTCAGGTACGTCTCGACCCGCAGACCGGCGTCCGCCAGCGCCTGTTCGAAGGCCGCTCTGGTGAGCGGGCGGGAGAGGAAGGTCTGGGTCCAGGTGCCGTCCGGGAACTCGTACTGCGCGTGGACGGAGTTCACGCCGTCACCGACCGATGTCGCGGAGAGGATCCGGACGGCCCCGTCCGTCCCGATCGGGCTCTCCCGCGGCACGTTCCGGTGCCAGTCCTCGCCCTCGCGCTGCACCAGCACGCAGCCGTCCTCGGCGACGTGGCGGCGGCAGGTCTCCAGCAGGCCTTGGCGCACCGCCGCGTCGCCGGCGTGCACCAGGAAGGAGGCGAGCAGGACGACGTCGAAGCGCTCGCCCAGGTCCAGCCGCTCGATCGGGCTGCGTACGGTGCGGACGCCGGGCCGCACCCGGGCCAGCATCTCGGCGGACTCGTCCACGGCCGTCACGGCGAAGCCCCGGTCGACCAGCGGGTGGGTCATCCGGCCGACGCCGCAACCCAGTTCGAGCAGGCTCGCGCCGGGCGGCACGGCGGCGGCGATCACGTCCGGTGCGTCGCCCGCCGGCAGGCGGGACCACACCTCGACGGCGCAGCCGTCGGGGGTGATCGCGCCCGCGCCCGTGCCGTCGTAGCCCTGCCGCCGTGCGTCGCTCGCGCGTGTGTCGTCGCCCATGGAGGCCATCGGAACACGGGAGGGGCGGGGTGGGAAGGGAAGGGGGAGGGTGGTTCGGCGGCTTTCGGCCGGTCCGTCAGTTCGCGGCCCCGTCCTGCGGCGCCGCGTCCGCCAGCTCGGCGAGGGTGGCGCGCAGCCAGGAGAGTTCGGCCTCGGTCGTGGCCCGGGCGGTCAGCAGCAGGCCGCGCCGGAACGGATCGGTGAACTCCTCGGCGCTGCGCGGACGGTCGCCCTCGTAGTAGAAGCTGGCCGGCTCGGACAGGAAGGCCAGCCGGCGGCGGAGCACGGCGGCCTGGGCGGCCGGGTCGTCGAGGTGGCGCAGGAAGGAGAGCACGGTGGTCCAGCGGTTGCCGTCGCTGATGTCCAGCGGCTCCGGATCGCGCAGGGCGCCGAGCAGCGCGGCGCGGCCGGCCTCGGTCAGGTGCAGGGTGTGCCGGGGCGCGGCGGCGCTGCCGGGCTCGGTCTCGCGGACGAGCAGGCCGTCGGCCTCCAGGCGCTTGATCGCCGGATAGAGGGAGCCGTCGCTGATCGGGCGGATGTGGCCGGCGAGCCCCGCGAGGTGGCGGCGCAGCTCGTAGCCGTGCAGCGGCCGGTCGTACAGGAACCCGAGGATCGCGAGCTTCAGCATGGGGCCACTCTCTCAGACGGTCACTCGACGAGCGGGTGCAGCGAGGTACATCGCTTCCGCCATACCTCGAAATCGAGGTATTCTTCCGGTGATTCGCCCGGACCACTCGAACCAGGAGCGTGCGCGCGTGCGCGAAGCCACCGTCACCCCCAGCGGCGACCGGATCCGCTGGGTCGAACTGCCCGGCGCCGAACCCGCCCGGCTCTACCTGCACGGGCTGGGCGCCAGCTCACCGGTCTACTTCGCCGCGGCCGCCGCCCACCCGCTGCTCGCCGGCCGCCGCTCGCTCCTGCTCGACCTGCTCGGCTTCGGCATCAGCGACCGGCCCACCGACTTCGGCTACACCCTGGAGGCCCACGCCGACGCCGTCGCCGCGGCGGTCCGGGCAGCCGGGCCGGACCGGATCGAGGTGGTCGGCCACAGCATGGGCGGCGCGGTCGCGATCGTCCTGGCACACCGGCACCCCGCACTGGTGTCGCGACTGCTCCTGGTGGACGCCAACCTGGACGCGATCGCACCGGGCCGCCGAAGGGTCGGCAGCAGCGGGATCGCGAGCTACACCGAGGCGGAGTTCCTCGGTGGCGGGCTGGCGGAGGTCGCCGAGCGGGTCGGCCCGTTCTGGTGGTCCACGATGCGGCTGGCCGGCCCGGTGGCCCTGTACCGCAGCGCCCTGCACCTCGCCCGCGGGAGCGAGCCGGTGATGCGCGAACTGCTGCTCCGGCTCGGCCTTCCGCGCACCTTCCTCCACCCGGCGGCGGACGGGCCACCGCAGGGCGTCGACGCGCTGCGCGCCGCGGGCGTGCGGGTGGTGGCCGTACCCGACTGCGGACACAACGTCATGCTGGACAATCCCGAGGGCTTCGCCTCGGCCGCCGCGGAAGCCCTGAACCCCGACTGACCACGCCCGGACCGGACGCGGCGGTCATCGGCCCCCGAACCGCTCGCCGGACACCCCGGCCTCGAGCTCCTTCGTGGACGGTGGTGGAGCCGGACCGCGAGACGGCGGGGCGGCCCGGTCGCCGGCCCGGGTGCGGCAGAAGCCGGCCCCCGGCCCCGGGCCGCTCCCCGCCCCCGGCTGCGGGCTCAGCGCTCCCGCAGCACCGTGAACCGCACCGGCGTCCCCGGTCTAGCCTGGGCGGCCGCCGCCAGGTCGGCCTCCGGCACGACGCCGATCACCGGGTAGCCGCCGGTGGTCGGATGGTCGGCCAGGAACACCACCGGCTGCCCGTCCGGCGGGATCTGCACGGCGCCCAGCACCATCCCCTCGCTCGGCAGTTCGCCCTCCCGAGCGCGCTCGACGGCCGGCCCCTCGGTGCGCAGCCCGATCCGGTTGCTGGCCGGGGAGACCCGGTAGCCGTCCCGGGCCAGCCGCCCCGCCGCCTCGGGCGCGAACCAGTCCGCGCGCGGCCCGAGGCGCAGCCGCAGCACCAGTTCGGCCGGGGGAGCGGGCAGCGGCACCAGCTCGGCCCGGTTCCGGTACGGCGGTGGCGCGCCGACCGGGAGCCGGTCGCCCGCGGCCAGCGGTGCGGGCCCGAGGCCGGAGAGCAGGTCGGCCGAGCGGCTGCCCAGCACCGGCGGGACGGCGATCCCGCCCGCCACCGCCAGGTACGTGCGCACCCCGGCGGTCGCCGCGCCCACCTCGACCACCGCCCCGGCCGGCACCGCGACCGGCGCGCCCCAGGCGGCGGCCCGCCGGTCCACCCTGACCGGTGCGGGCGCGCCCGTGACGGCGACCACCACCGGCCCGAGGGCGCGCAGCGCGACCCCGCCCAGGGTGGTCTCCAGCCCGGCGGCCTCCGGTCCGTTTCCGACCAGCCGGTTCGCCGCCCGCAGCGCGGGCTCGTCCAGTGCGCCGGCCCGGGGCACCCCGAGGTGCGCGACGCTGCGTCGCCCGAGGTCCTGGACGGTGGTCAGCGGTCCCGGCCGCACCACCTGCAGCTCGCTCAACTCCGCCCGCCCCTAAGCACGTTCCGTCGTGAACCGGACCCGGACCCCGGGCGCCAGCAGCGCGGCGGGCTCGCGGCCCGGGTCCCAGAGCGCCAGCGCGGTGCGTCCGATCAGCTGCCAGCCGCCGGGCGAGGCGCTCGGGTAGACGCCGGTGTACGGGCCCGCGAGGGCCACCGAGCCGGCCGGGACGGAACTGCGCGGGGTGTCCCGGCGCGGCACCGCGTACCTGGCGGGCAGTCCGGTGAGGTAGCCGAAGCCGGGGGCGAAGCCGCAGAAGGCGACCACGTACTCCGGTTCGGTGTGGATCCGTACCGCCGCTTCCTCGGAGACTCCCCAGCGGGCGGCGACCTCGGCCAGGTCGGCGCCGTCGTACACGGTCGGCACCTCCACCAGCGGCCCGTTCGCCGCCGTGGCCGCCCGCGGCCGGGCGGTGCGCAGCAGCGCCGCCACCGCCGGGACGTCCGCGACGCCTTCGAGCAGCACGGTGCGTGCGGCGGGCACCACCTCCGCGACCTCACCGAGCTCGCCGGCCGCCTGCCGCTCGCGCAGCCACCCGTACAGTGCGGCGACCTCGGCCGTCCCCGGGAGTTCGACGAGCAGGGCCCGGTCGCCGACCCGCCGGATCACCGGGAGCGTCATGTGAAGGCCTCGACCCGTACTCCGGCGGAGGCGAGGGCGCCGCGGATCCGCCAGGCGAGTTGGGCGGCGCCGGGGGTGTCGCCGTGGACGCACAGCGAGCGGGCCTCGACGCCGATCCGCTCGCCGCCGACGGCCTCGACGGTGCCGTCCCGGGCGATGCCGACGGCGCGGGTGATCACCGACTCGGGGTCGTCCACGACGGCGTCGGGCTCGCGGCGCGGGACGAGGGTGCCGGCCCAGGTGTAGGCGCGGTCGGCGAAGGCCTCGGTCACCGCCGGCAGGCCGACGCCCTCGGCGACGTCCAGCAGCCGGGAGCCGGGCAGTCCGAGGACGGGCAGCGGCCCGTCGCAGACGGCGCCGGCCCGCAGCACCCCGGCCACCACGGCCTCGGCCTGTTCGGAGTCGGCGACCACCCGGTTGTAGAGGGCGCCGTGCGGCTTGACGTAGGAGACCCGGGAGCCGGCGGCGCGGGCGAAGACCTGGAGGGCGCCGATCTGGTAGGCGATCTCGTCGGCGAGCTCGTCCGGCGGGACGTCCATGGCACGGCGGCCGAAGCCGGCCAGGTCGCGGTAGGAGACCTGGGCGCCGATCCGGACGCCGCGCTCGGCGGCGAGCGCGCAGACCCGGCGCATCGTGGACGGGTCGCCGGCGTGGAAGCCGCACGCGACGTTGGCGCTGGTCACCACGGACAGCAGGGCCTCGTCGTCGGTCAGGCTCCAGCGCCCGAACCCCTCTCCGAGGTCCGCATTCAGATCGATCACCGCATCGGCCACGCCCGTCCGCCTCCCAGCAGCTGTTGAGCCAGATGGTAGGGCCTGCGGAGGACGCCCGTTGTCCGTGACCCGGGCCCCCGGAGGGCCCACCGGCGCGCGACCGCCGCCCACGCGCCCCGGAACGACACCGAGGTCACTCGACTCAGTCGGCGGCCAGGCGCTGCTGGAAGGAACGTTCCAGCGGACGCAGCGCCCGCAGCACGATCAGCAGCGGGATGACGCCGAAGACTCCGAACGACATGTCGACGAACCGCCACACCACCGGGATCCCCCGCAGCGGTCCGCAGACCAGCGCCAGCGGGATCACGGCGCCGCAGGCGAGCGCCGCCCAGCGGATCACCCAGATGTTGCGGACCGGATCCTTGAGCGGACCCCAGAAGGCGGCGGCGATCACCAGGTGGGCGAAGGCCAGCCAGTCGGTGCCGTACGCCAGGAACGGGTAGCGCTCGTCGGTCTCGGCGACGCCCCGGTGGACCCTTTCGAACCAGGCGAGCGCGGCCGGGAAGTGGTCGGCCAGCGGGGCGGCCGGGCCGGAGGCGACGTCGACCAGCCAGCCGGTCTCGGTCTCCAGCGGGAAGGCGGTGAGGCCGCTCAGCACCAGGCAGACCAGGAAGAACCGGAGCCACCGCCGGACCCGCCGCAGGATGATCGCGGGGTCGTCGTCCATCTCGCACACCTCCGAGGCGGGCACGCCGCACGGAAGCCGGGCGAGGCGTGCCGAAGGGGCAGGCGGGCCTTGTCCCGTCTGCGCGGAACCGACTCTAGACCCCTTATTTGAACGTGTTCAACTCGCTTCTCGACCGGCCTCGGCCCGCCGCCGCCCGGCCCGGCCCACCGCCGCCGGCCCCGTGGTGGTCCGCTGGTGCTGGTGGATCATCGCCCCCACGCT
>NZ_JBEPAK010000347.1:0-5749 GCF_040298565.1 Kitasatospora sp. NPDC001539
CCGGCCGGCGCCGCCGCAGCGGCGGCCCCGGAGCCGGGCCCCGGCGACGGTTGCCACGGCACGCCCATCACGAGACCCCTATTCGAACCGACCAGTGAACCCGCAGGCTTCCTCCCATAGTGGCCCGGCCGCCACCCGTACGTCCCCTCGTGTCCCACGGGGCCGCCCCGCCCTCCGGGGAGGACCCGGCCCGGCCCGCCTGCTCAACGGCTCCGATCCGCTTCGACGCCCCCGATCCCCGCCAAGGGCCCCGACCCGCGCGAACGCGTCCGCGAGGAATCCGGGCGCTCGAGGCCTGACGCTCCCTCCGCCGGAAGGCCCGGGGCGGATCACGCCGGACACTCCCCGGGGGTATGGTGGCCGCAGAGCTCGCGCGACGCGGGACGACGGGGCAGCAGGAAGGACGTCAGGGGTGGGTGGTGACCAGCTGCGGCGGACGGGCGCGCCCCGACTGCTCGCACTCTGCGCCGTCCTGCTCGGGATCTTCCTCATGCACGGCGCGCCGGCCTCCGCGGCCGGCGGCTGTCACAGCGCGGTGGGCGCCCCCTCGGCGATGCCGGGCAGCCATCCGGTGCCGGGGGGAGCGCCGGTAGCGCTCTCGCTGCCGGCGTCCGGCGCTGCCGCACATCCCGCGGCCGCGTCCCGGCCGGGCGGACCGCCGTGCGTGTCCACCCCCGCGCGCGAACGCTCCCCGCTGCCGTCGGCCGGCGGGCTCGCCGTCGCCGTCGTCGCCGCTGCGCTCTCCGCGCCGGCGCTGACGGGACGTCCGGAAGGCGAGCCGCACCTCCGGCGCAGGGGTCCGCCGAGAGGCGGACGGGACGTGCTGCTCCAGGTGTGCATCGCGCGTACGTGACGGGGCCGTGCCGGCGCCGGCCGGTCGGCCGGGCCGGGCCACGCGTCCCGCTCATTCGCGCGCCCTTCGGCGCGCCCGCGCACGAAAGATCATTCCGATGCCCCTCTCGTCCCGCTCCACCGTCCGTCGCCGCACCCTCACCACGACCGGTGCGACCGCCGTGCTGGCGCTGGCGCTGTCCGCCTGCGGCTCCTCCGCCGGGGACCACTCCATGCCGGGCATGGACCACGGCGTCACCACGGCCGGCTCGTCCCCCTCCAACCCGACGCCGTCGACAGCCGGTGGCATGGAAGGCATGCCCGGCATGAACGCCGACGACGGCCTGGCAGCCGAGAAGAACGGCTACCGCCTCGAGGCCGAGCCCGCGGCGCTCCCGGCCGACCGGCCGACTCCCTTCCGGTTCACGGTCGTCGGCCCGGACGGCAAGCCGGTGACCGACTTCGCCGTCGAGCAGACCAAGACCATGCACTTCTACGCCGTCCGCTCCGACCTGACCGGTTACCAGCACCTCCACCCGACCATGGCCGCCGACGGCACCTGGACCGCGGACCTCGCCGCCCTCCAGCCGGGCAGCTGGCGCCTGTACGCCTCCTTCACCCCCGCCGGCGGCCCCGGCAAGGGCTCCGACCTCGTCCTCAGCCGCACCGTCACCGTCCCCGGCCAGGTGGTGGACACCCCTCTGCCCGCGGCGTCCGGCAGCGCCACGGCCGACGGCTACACCGTCACGATCCAGGGCGATCCGATGGCCGGCATGGCCCACCCGCTCACCGCCACCATCACCAGGGACGGCCGGCCCGTCACCGACCTCCAGCCCTACCTCGGCACCTATGCGCACATCAGCGCCTTCCACGAAGGCGACCAGGCCTTCGCGCACCTCCACCCCGAGACCCGGGCCGCCGGCGGAGACCACGGCGGACCGGCCCTCACCTTCCACGCCGAACTGTCCAGGCCCGGCAACTGGCGCACCTTCATCCAGTTCCAGACCGCCGGCCAACTCCACACCGCCGCAGTGACCCTGCACGTCGGCTGACCCGCCCCGGTGGGGTGCCCCCGGCAGGAGCGGCACCCCACCGAAGGCCGCCGAAGGACGGAGGGCGCGGCGGAAACCCCGGCCGTGCACGGCCGGATGCGCTCTCCTCGTCCGCCCGACTCCGTTGTATAACGGGGGCGAAGCAGACCAAGGGGGGTTCCACCGTGCAGGCGAGGAAGCAGCAGGGGCAGGCCGGGCAGTCCCGTCACGGCGTGAGCCCGGCCCGACGGACCGGCACCCGGGCGAGATCCGCCGCCGGAGCCGTGCCCCGGCAGTCCCCTGAGGCCGTCGCGGCCCTCCAGCGCGCCGTCGGCAACGCGGCGACCGGCCGGATGCTCCAACGAGCGGCCGGCGACCGGGCCGGGAGCCGGCCGGTGGTGCAGCGGATGCTGGACGAGAACACCGTGGAAGCCGACTGCGCGGCCGGCACCTTCGACGGGCGGAGCGTCACACCCGGCAGGCGGGCGGCCGACCTGCGGAACATCGTGTGGCAGGACCACTGGGACGCCATCTCGGCGGTGTGCAGGAAGCACAAGTACACCATCGCCATCCGGGAGACCGGCGAGTTCTCGATCCGGCGGATCGCGGAAGGCGCCAAGGCCAAGCCGCACACCATCCTGGAGAAGTCGATCAAGCCCGGCTCCGTCGAGAAGAAGTACGGCACCGGCCCCGGGCAGGCCCCGGGGGACCCGGCCACCATCCTGGCCTGGCTCGAGGCCAACGACCTGAGCGGCTTCGTCGGCCACTGGGGCGCCCAGGGCCTGATCGGTGTGCGGATCGACAACCCGCCCCCGACGCTCCCCGCCGGAATCGTGCACCAGGGCGCGAACAACGAGCCGTACGTGCCGCTCGACATGCAGCAGCCGGGCGGCGGCCCGGCCATGGTCGCCCTGAAGGCCGACCCGAACTGGAAGCAGTACCTCTACACCGGCGACTACGACCTCCACGAGGTCTACTCCGCCCAGGGCGGCACCGGCGGCGGCCAGATCCCGGAAGCGACCATGGAGAAGGCCAAACTCCTGAACCGGCTCAACGCGGGGATCGCCCTGAACGCCCAGCAGGAGCCGGTGGCACGCCACGGCACGGTGGCCCTGGAGCACGGCCGGCTGCACACCCGGCCCGGCTCCGACCACGCCATGTTCCAGCACGGGGACCAGGCCACCTACCGGATGAACCAGTACCTGGAATCGACGGTCGCCCGGTACGCGCAGCAACTGGTCCGGGCGGTGGCCACGGAGGCCGACGAGCCGCTGGCCTGGTGCCGGATGGGTACGTGGTACGTGACCAGGAACCGCGAGGAGCACAAGGTCCTGCGCAGGCGCTGGAAGCTGGCGGTCCCCCACACCTGGGACGACGAGAACGTGGAGCGCACCGCCGGCGGCGGCTACCGCACGGCCCGCTACACCGCCTGACCCGCGCCCCCGGCCGGAACCGGGGGACCCGCCGCCCAGGCCACCCGGTGGGGGCGCACCCGCCCCCGGGCGGCCGGGGGCGGGTGCGGGCGGACGCCTGCGGCTGTCAGGAGGACCTGGTGATGGTGTAGACGACGTAGATGCCGCACTGGGCGCCCGAGCCCTGCGCGGTGACGACCCAGCCGGCCGGAATCGTGGACGGCCCGCAGACCTGCATGCTGGTCTGGTCGGTGACCTTGACGATGGTGTAGGTCCCGTAGGTGCCGCAGGCCGAGGAGTTGGTCTGGATGGCGGTGATCACCCAGCCGTTCGGGACGGCGGACTGCCCGCAGACCTGGAGGCCGGTCTGGGTGGTGACCTTCAGCAGCGAGTACAGCGGGTAGCTCCCGCAGCCCGCACCGTTCTGCATCGCGGTGATCACCCAGCCGACCGGCACAGGCGAGTTGGCGCAGGCCTGGACGGACGTCTGGCTCGTCAACTGGACGATGGTGTACGTCCCGTAGGTGCCGCAGGCCGACGAGTTGGTCTGGATGGCGGTGATCACCCAGCCGCTCGGGACGGCGGACTGCCCGCAGACCTGGAGGCTGGTCTGGGTGGTGACCTTCAGCAGCGAGTACAGCGGGTAGCTCCCGCAGCCCGCACCGTTCTGCATCGCGGTGATCACCCAGCCGGCGGGTATCGGCCAGTTGCCGCAGGCCTGGACCGAGGTGCGGTCGCCCAGCGGTACGAGGGTGTACGTGCTGTAGGTGCCGCAGGCCGGGGAGACGGTCTGGATCGCGGTGATCACCCAGCCCGGCGGGATCGGGGACTGCCCGCAGTCCTGGAGGACGGTCTGGTCGGTGACCTTCAGCAGCGAGTACAGCGGGTAGCTCCCGCAGGTGCCGGCGCCGCTCTGCATCGCCGTGATCACCCAGCCGGCGGGTATCGGTCCGTTCGAGCAGGCCTGGACCGAGGTCAGGGCCGAGGCGTCGGCGATGGTGAAGAGGCCGTAGCCTCCGCAGCCGGACCACTGCTCGCTGACGATCACCCAGCCGGTCGGCACCGGGGTGTAGCCGCAGATCGTCGTCCCACCCGCCTGCGTCGCGGTCCGCACGGCCTGCACCGTCCCGGCCGTCCGCGCGACCGGCGGACCGGCCGTCGGTGCGGCCGTCGGTGCGGCTGCCTGGGCGATCGGCGCACCGGCCAGGGTCAGCCCTCCCAGCAGCAGCGCGGCCACGGCCAGTAGGCGGGCCAGTAACCGTCTCAGTTCGGGCATGCGCATCCTTCATCCTCCGTGTGGCTCAAGCCGGTTGGCGCCTGAGAGCTTGGCAGGCCCGCGTCGCCGTGACCAGACCCACTCCCCGGAACGCTCGGCCCCGGCGGCGGCCTCAGGGGCTGCCCACGAAGGCGACAGGACTCGTCCTCGTGGCAGCGGCCGACAGACGGCGGGGCCGGCTGTCCGTCAGCGCGCGCGGTCGGCAGCCGGCACGGGGGAAGGGACCCCGCCGGACCAGGCCAGCAGCATCCGCAGGGCGTCGTGCGACGCGCTGCCGGGCTCGGCGGCGTACGTGATCAGTGCCTGCTCGGGGTCGTCCGTCGGGCGCAGGGTCTCGTAGGCCAGTTCCAGGTCGCCGACCACCGGATGGTGGAACCGCTTGGTCCCCGAGGTCTTGTCCTGCACCGGGTGCTCGGCCCACCAGCGGCGGAAGTCCTCGCTCTTCATCGACAGTTCGCCGATCAGGCTCGCCAACCGGGGGTCCTCGGGGTGCCGTCCCGCGTCCAGGTGGAGGTAGGCGACGTTCTCGCGGGCGCAGGAGGCCCAGTCCGCATACAGTTCGCGGGACGTCTCGTCGAGGAAGGTGATGCGGGCGACGTTGCGCTCGGCCGGGTCCAGGGCCGCGTAGTCACCGAACAGGGCGCACGCCGCCGCGTTCCAGGCCAGGATGTCCATGCGCCGGCCCATCACCATCGCCGGTATGTCCACCAGGTCGTCCAGCAGCCGCTGGAGCATCGGGCGCACGCGTTGCGGCTGGGCTCGGCGCCGGGGCGCGTGCCGAGCGGTCGCCTGCGGCCGGGCGAGGCGGTGCAGGTGCCGGGTGGCGTCCGCGTCCAGGCGCAGTGCGCGGGCGAGGGCGTCGAGCACCGCGCCCGAGGGGTTGGGCACGCGGCCCTGTTCCATCCGCGTGTAGTAGTCGACGCTGACTCCGGCGAGTTGGGCGATCTCCTCGCGGCGCAGGCCCGCGACCCGGCGTTGGCCTCCGAAATCCGGCAGGGCGACGTCTTCGGGGTGCAGGAGGGAGCGGCGGGAGCGGAGGAACTCGCCGAGGCTGATCGCTGTGCTCATACGGCGATTGTGGCCGTTCGCGGGTGGGGGGTGCCTGGCCCTGCCAAGGCCACCACACCCCACAGCACGGCCACCCCCCCCCCCCCAACCCAACCAAAAAGCGTGTTGTTGGGGGGCCCACCACCCCCGGG
>NZ_JBEPAK010000348.1:0-5736 GCF_040298565.1 Kitasatospora sp. NPDC001539
CACCACGACCCACATCCGAACTAGCCGTTTCTCCCCGACCGCCGCGCCGCCCCGGGGCACGAACCGCCCCGGGGCGGCTCCGCGCGCGTCACCCGCCGATCCGCACCAGCGCCAGGCTGATGTTGTCCGGGCCGCCGGCCTCGATCGCGGCCTTCCACAGCTCGAACGCGGCCCGGCCGTCGGCCCGTTCGGACTCCTCGTCCGTCCGGGCGAGCAGTGCCGCCAGCTCCTCCTCGGGCACCGGGTCGGTCAGCCCGTCGCTGCACACCAGGAAGCGGTCGCCGGCGGCCAGCGGAGCGGTCCGCACGTGCGGCTCGACGAAGGTGAGGCCCAGCGAGCCGCCCAGGGTCTGGGTGACCATCGAGGTGGTCCGCCGGCCGGGCGGCAGCGGCGGGCTGTCGTCCACGCTGACCCGGCGCAGCCCGGCGTCGGTGACCCGGTACACCCGGCTGTCGCCCACGTTGAACACCACCGCCCGCTCGGGCAGCAGCACCAGTCCGGCCACCGTGGTGCCCATCGCGGCGAGCTCGGGCTCCTCGGCCGCGGCCGCGTACACCGCCCGGTTGCACTCCTGCAGTTCCTCCCGGACGGCCTCCTCGCCGTCCAGCCCGATCCCGGCGGCGGCGAGCCGGCGGGCGACGAGTGCGCTGGCCACCTCGCCGCCCGGGTGGCCGCCCAGGCCGTCGGCCACCGCCACCACGCAGGGCAGGCCGAGCGGGAAGAGCAGGGTCTGCGGGTTGGTGGTCACGGTGGCGCAGAGCGTCCACGGCCCGACCGCCAGGCTGTCCTCGTTGTGCTCCCGCACCAGGCCTTCGTGGCTCAGTGCGGTCACCGCGATGTACGGCGCCATCGGCCCGCCGCCCTTCCGGAGCCCTCCGGAGCCCTCCCCCCATTGTCGCCGCCCTGGCCGCCGTTGTCGGAGGGAGCGGCGGCCCCCGGGAATAGCTCGGCGCGGCGGACTGCTAAGGTGGTTGAAACTTGAACGACCTGGCCCCTCCTGGAGTGTGGTGAGCACCATGCAGTTCGGAATCTTCACCGTCGGCGACGTCACCCCCGACCCGACCACCGGCCGCACCCCGAGCGAGCACGAGCGGATCAAGGCGATGGTGGCCATCGCGCGCAAGGCCGAGGAGGTCGGCCTCGACGTCTTCGCGACCGGCGAGCACCACAACCCGCCGTTCGTCCCGTCCTCGCCGACGACCATGCTCGGCTACATCGCCGCGCAGACCGAGCGCATCATCCTCTCCACCTCGACCACGCTGATCACCACCAACGACCCGGTGAAGATCGCCGAGGACTTCGCCATGCTCCAGCACCTGGCCGGCGGCCGGGTGGACGTCATGATGGGCCGCGGCAACACCGGCCCGGTCTACCCCTGGTTCGGCAAGGACATCCGCCAGGGGATACCGCTCGCCGTCGAGAACTACGCGCTGCTGCACCAGCTCTGGCGCGAGGAAGTGGTGGACTGGCAGGGCCGCTTCCGCACCCCGCTGCAGGGCTTCACCTCCACCCCGCGCCCGCTGGACGGCGTCCCGCCGTTCGTCTGGCACGGCTCCATCCGCAGCCCGGAGATCGCCGAGCAGGCCGCCTACTACGGGGACGGCTTCTTCGCGAACAACATCTTCTGGCCCAAGGAGCACTTCCGGAGGCTGGTCGGCCTCTACCGCGAGCGCTACGCCCACTACGGCCACGGCACGCCCGAGCAGGCGATCGTCGGCCTCGGCGGCCAGGTGTTCATGCGGAGGAACTCCCAGGACGCGGTCCGCGAGTTCCGTCCGTACTTCGACAACGCGCCGGTGTACGGGCACGGGCCCTCGCTGGAGGAGTTCACCGAGCAGACCCCGCTGACCGTGGGCAGCCCCCAGGAGGTCATCGAGAAGACGCTGACCTTCCGCGAGACCTTCGGCGACTACCAGCGCCAGCTGTTCCTGATGGACCACGCCGGCCTGCCGTTGAAGACCGTGCTGGAGCAGCTGGACCTGCTCGGCGAGGAGGTCGTGCCGGTGCTGCGCCAGGAGTTCGCCAAGGGCCGCCCGGCCGGGGTGCCGGACGGGCCGACCCACGCCGCGCTGGTCGCGGCCCGTGACGAGAGTGCCGTGGAGGTGGCCGAGTGACCGCGTTCAAGCTGGCGGTGGTCAGTGCCGGGCTGAGCAAGCCGTCCTCGACCCGCCTGCTGGCGGACCGCCTCACCGAGGCGACGGTGCGCCGGCTGGCCGCGCAGGGCCGGGAGGTGGAGGTGACGGTGATCGAACTGCGGGACCTCGCCGTGGACATCGCCAACAACCTCGTCACCGGCTTCCCGGCGCCCGCCCTGCGTGCGGCGATCGGGGCGATGACGGACGCGGACGCGCTGATCGCGGTGACGCCGGTCTTCACCGCCTCCTACAGCGGGCTGTTCAAGTCCTTCTTCGACGTGGTCGACCAGGACGCGCTGACCGGCAAGCCGGTGCTGATCGCCGCCACCGGCGGCACGCCCCGGCACTCGCTCGTCCTCGAGCACGCCGTCCGGCCGCTGTTCAGCTACCTGCGTGCCGTGGTGCTGCCGACGGCCGTGTACGCGGCGACCGACGACTGGGGCGCGGCGGGCGATGCGCTCACCGACGGCCTGCCGGGCCGGATCGACCGCGCGGCGGGCGAGTTGGCCGCCCTGCTGGCCGGCCGCGGCCCGGCGGCGGAGCCGCCGTCGCCCGCGCCGGTGGTGCCGTTCGCCGAGCAACTGGCGGCGCTGCGGGCCTGAGGCCCGACGAACCGGGGCGGGTGCGCGACGGGGCGCACCCGCCCCCGCCGCGTGCTCGGACACCGCCCGCCCGCGTGCTCGGACCCCGCCCGGCCGGCCGTCGTGCGCCGCCCGCTCGGGCGCGAGTGCGCCGGAGGCCTTCCGGGCGGCCCCGGTGGTGACCGTCGCCGCGGTGGCGGGTGCCCTGTGACGGCCGTCGGGGCGGGACGGCGCCGCGCCCGGCACCTCCCCCGGAAGGCGGCCGCGCACCACCCGGACGGCCCTGGCGGAGATCAGGTCGGCCGGGTCGCCCGGCCGCGCGTCGGCCGTGCCGAATCGTCCGCTCTGCGATGTAATCGTCGGCGTGATCGGATTCGTCCCGATCCGTCGTGCTCCGCAGCCACCCGCGCGGGGCCCCGTCGTGAGCCCGGCGCGTGACAAGGAGCGCAGCCATGCAGCCCGAACCGCAAGCCGTGCTCTCCCCGCTGACCGGCGCGGCCGTCTTCCTCGTCCTCACCGTCGGGGCGGGCGGCGAGGACACCGTCCGCGAGCTGCTGCCCGACCTCGCCGGACTGCGCCGGTCGGTCGGCTTCCGGGCCCCCGACGCCGGCCTCACCTGCGTCACGGGCATCGGGTCCGACCTGTGGGACCGGCTCTTCGACGGCCCCCGGCCGGCCGCCCTCCACCCCTTCCGGGAACTGGCCGGCCCCCGCCACCGGGCCCCGGCGACCCCGGGCGACCTGCTGCTGCACCTGCGGGCCGAGCGGATGGACCTCTGCTTCGAGCTGGCGAGCCAGCTGACCGGCCGCCTCGCCGGGGCGGCCACCGTGGTCGACTCGGTGCAGGGCTTCCGGTACTTCGACGACCGGGACCTGCTCGGCTTCGTGGACGGCACCGAGAACCCCGAGGGCCGGGCCGCCGAGGCCGCCGCGGTGGTCGGGGCGGAGGACCCGGAGTTCGCCGGCGGCAGCTACGTCGTCGTCCAGAAGTACCTGCACGACCTCGACAAGTGGAACGCGCTCAGCGTCGAGGAGCAGGAGCGGGCGGTCGGCCGCACCAAGCTCACCGACATCGAGCTGGCCGACGACGTCAAGCCCGCCGACTCGCACGTCGGGCTCACCGTGATCACCGGCCCGGACGGCGAGGAGCGGAAGATCGTCCGCTTCAACATGGCCTTCGGGTCCTTCCAGGGCGGGGGCGAGTTCGGTACCTACTTCATCGGCTACGCGCGGGACCCGGCGGTGACGGAGGAGATGCTGCGCAACATGTTCATCGGTGACCCGCCGGGCACCACCGACCGGCTGCTGGACTTCTCCACCGCCGTCACCGGCTCGCTGTTCTTCGTCCCGACCGCCGACTTCCTGGACTCCCCACCGCCCGCGCCCGCCTCCGCGCCCGCCGCCGTGGCGGTGCCCGCCGCCGGACCCGCCGACGCCCCCGCTGCCGGACCGGCCGCGGGAGCCGGGGGCACCACCGTCGCCGCGCCCGCGGACGGCTCGCTCGGCATCGGCAGCCTCAGGCCGACCCCCTGAACAGGACCCCGCGCATGAACAACCTCCACCGGGACCTCGCCCCGATCTCCGCCGCCGCGTGGGAGGAGATCGAGGAGGAGGCCCGTCAGACCTTCAAACTGCACATCGCCGGCCGCCGGGTGGTCGACCTGGACGGCCCCGGGGGCGCCACCCTCGCCGCCGTCGGCACCGGGCACCTGACCGGCCTCGAACCGCCCCTCGACGGCGTCCGGGCCCGCGCCCGCACCAGCCTGCCGGTGGTGGAGCTGCGGGTGCCCTTCACCGTCACCCGCGCGGCCGTGGACGACGTCGAACGCGGCTCGCGGGACTCCGACTGGCAGCCCGTCAAGGACGCGGCCCGCACCCTGGCCCTGGCCGAGGACCGCGCCGTCTTCGAGGGCTACCGCGCGGCCGCCGTCGACGGCATCCGGGCCGCCTCCAGCAACCCTCCGGTCCCCCTGCCGGACGACATCCGCGAGTACCCCGAGGCGGTCAGCCGCGCCCTCACCGCACTGCGCCTGGCCGGCGTCGGCGGGCCGTACTCGCTCCTGCTCGGCGCCGCCGCCTTCACGGCCGTCAACGAGACCAGCGACCACGGCTACCCCGTGCACAACCACCTCGCCCGGCTGCTGGACGGCGACATCATCTGGGCCCCCGCGATCGAGGGCGCCTTCCTGCTCTCCACCCGGGGCGGCGACTTCGAGCTCCACCTCGGCCAGGACGTCTCGGTCGGCTACCTCTCCCACGACGCCGACTCCGTCGAGCTGTACCTCCAGGAGTCGCTGACCTTCCGCGTCCACACGGGGGAGGCGGCCGTCGCCCTCGGCGGACCGCCGCCCGCACCGGCGGACGGCCCGCGCGCCCCCGGACACCGGGAAGGGTACTGAGTGCCTTTACCAGGGGTACTGAGTGCCGTAAGCTCTCGGTGGAGCCTCTGAACGCCAGTCGAAGAGAGCCGACACGGCATGCCGGTCCAGGCGGCGCTTGCGGCGCGCGGGTCGCGGCCGGGCCGGACTTGGCACTCAGTACCCTCGGCATGACCTGAGGCCGTGGATCCAGTGCATCCGTGCACCCGTGACAGGAGAGACCGCTGATGAGCTTGAGGATCGTCGTCTGTGTGAAGTACGTGCCGGACGCGACGGGTGACCGTCGTTTCGCGGACGACCACACCACCGACCGGGAGGGCGTGGACGGCCTCCTGTCGGAGCTGGACGAGTACGGCGTGGAGCAGGCGCTGCGGATCGCGGAGGCGAACGAGGGCGCCGAGGTGACGGTGCTGACGGTGGGCCCGGACGACGCCAAGGACGCGCTGCGCAAGGCGCTGTCGATGGGCGCGGACAAGGCCGTGCACGTGAACGACGACGACATCCACGGCTCGGACGTGATCGGGACGTCGGCGGTCCTGGCGAAGGCGCTGGAGAAGACCGGGTTCGACCTGGTGATCGGTGGCATGGCGTCGACGGACGGCACGATGGGTGTGCTGCCGGCGCTGCTGGCGGAGCGGCTGGG
>NZ_JBEPAK010000349.1:0-5652 GCF_040298565.1 Kitasatospora sp. NPDC001539
CCCCGGGCCGGGGGCGCCGCGGGGCCGGGGGCCCCGGGCGCTCGCCCGGACCGGCCGGGCCCGGCCCGGCGGCGCCCTATCCTGGCTCGATGATCAAGCCGACAGAGCTGGTGATATTCGACTGCGACGGCGTCCTGGTGGACAGCGAGGTGATCGCCGTCCGGGTGCTGGTGCGGCTGGGGGAGGAGTACGGCTGGCCGCTGACGGGCGCCGAGGCGATCGAGCGGTTCGTCGGGCGGTCGGAGGCCGCCAACAACGCCCTGGTCGCCGAGCGGCTCGGGGCGGAGGTGGCGGCGGTGTGGGGCAAGCGGTTCCGTGAACTCCACGCCGAGGCCGTGGACGCCGAGTTGGCGCCGGTGGACGGCCTGCCGGAGGCGCTCGACGCGATCACCCTGCCCACCTGCGTGGCGTCCAGCGGCACCCACGAGAAGATGCGCCACACGCTGGGCCGCACCGGGCTGTACGAACGGTTCGAGGGCCGGATCTTCAGCGCCACCGAGGTCGGACGCGGCAAGCCCGCGCCCGACCTCTTCCTGCACGCCGCACGGACGATGGGCGTCGACCCGGCCGCCTGCGTCGTCGTCGAGGACAGCGAGCCGGGTGTGCGGGCCGCCCGCGCCGCCGGGATGCGCGCGCTCGGCTACGCGGGCGGCGTCACGGCCGCGGAGCGGCTGGCCGGGCCGGGCACGGTCGTCTTCGACGACATGCGCGAGCTGCCCGGGCTCCTGGCGGCCCACCGGGGGTAGCCGCCGCCCTCCGGGCGGAAGGACCGGTCCCGGCCGCCCGCCCCGGTCGCCCGCCCCGGCCCCGGCCCCGGCCGCTCGCCCCGGCCACTGACCCGGGCCCCCGTGGCGGGCGGCCGGGACCTCGCCGTCAGGCGCCGGGCGGGCGGAGGGTGGCGACGGCGACCTCGAGGAAGTCCCGAACGACGCCCGCCCGGTCGGCGCCCTCCGGTACCGCCAGGCACGTCTCCACGGGCGGCGAGTCGGTGACGGGCAGATAGGCGAGGTCGGGGCGGGAGTAGGAGCCCGTGATGCTGACCGGCACCAGCGCGATGCCCTGCCCCGAGGCGACCAGCTCGAACTTCTCCTCCAGCGAGGAGGTCCGCCGCGTCCGGGCGTCCAGCACCGGCTCACCGTCGAGATCGGCCGAGGTGAGGCTGCGCCGGGCGGCCAGCGGGTGCGTCACGGGCAGGCAGGCGACCTTCGTCTCCCGCCCGATCGGAACGGTGCGCAGCCCCGTGGCGTCGAACGGGCGCCGCAGGAAGCCGATGTGCGCCCGGCCGTCGCGCAGCGGCGCGTCCTGCTCCCACCAGCGCAGGGGCAGCACGTCGACCGCGACCTCCGGGCGGCGCGCCGTGAACGCCCGGATCGCCTCCGAGACGCGCAGGCCGGGGGAGAACGCCACGACCAGCCGCTGCTCGCCCCGCGCGGCCTCCTGCACGCGCTGCAGGGCGGCGTCGACGGCCGCGGTGATCCGCTGCGCCTCCTCGTACAACTTCTGCCCGGCGGCGGTCAGTTCGACGCTGCGTGTGGTCCGGGTGAACAGGGCGCAGCCCAACTCGCGCTCGAGCGCCTGGATCTGTCGGCTGAGCACCGGCTGGGCGATGAACAACGCCTCCGCCGCGCGGCCGAACCGGCCGTGTTCGGCCACCGCCACGAAGTAGCGGAGCTTGCGCAGGTCCAGATCCATACCCGCACGGTATCAACGCGCGCGGGAGAGTATTGGACGCTCCGGTGGGCCCCCTCGAAGACTGGCCGCATGACCGACACCACCCGGGACACCACCCGCGGCACCGCGCCGGATGCCGCCCGCAGCACGGCACTGATCATCGGCGCCTCCCGTACCCTCGGCCTCGGCCTCGCCGCCGAACTCCTGCGCCGCGACTGGGACGTCATCGGCACCGTGCGCGGCAGCCGCCGCACCGGCCTGCACGACCTGGCCGACTCCTCCGGCGGGCGGCTGACCGTCGAGACGCTGGAGATGACCGACCCGCGGCAGATCGCCGCGCTGGGCGGCCGGCTCGCCCACCGCGCCCCGCTCGACCTGCTCTTCGTCAACGCCGCCGTCACCCGCGGCGACCTGCCGATCGGCGACGTCCCGACCGACATGTTCACCGAGGTGATGGTGACCAACGCGCTCAGTCCGATGCGCGTCGTGGATCGGCTCGGCCCGCTCGTCGCGCCGAGCGGGACCATCGGCGTGATGTCCTCCGACCAGGGGAGCATCAGCCGCAACACCCGTGGCGGCCAGGACCTGTACCGGGCCAGCAAGTCCGCGCTGAACCAGCTGATGCGCTGCTACGCCGCCCGACGGGCGGACGACGGGCGGACCCTGCTGCTGATGGACCCGGGCTGGGTCCGCACCGAACTCGGCGGGTCCGAGGCCGAGCTCAGCGTCGAGGAGAGCGTCCCCGGCGTGGCCGAGACGATCGAGCGGCACCGGGGGAAGGCCGGCCTCCACTTCGTCGACCACCTGGGCCAGGTGGTGCCCTGGTAATCCGCTTGCCGGGCACGGCCGGCGCTGGCAGGGTCGGGCGCCATGTCGACGTCCCCCGCGATGCACGCGAACGAACTCCGCATCGACCGGGCGCTGGTCCGCCGGATGGTGGCCGAGCGGTTCCCGCACTGGGCCGCACTGCGCGTGGAGCCGGTGGAGCCGGCCGGCACCAGCAACGCCATGTACCGGCTGGGCGCGGACCTGGTCGTACGGATCCCGCGCATCCCGGGGGCGGCCGAGGACATCGAGAAGGAGCACACCTGGCTGGGGCGTCTGGCGCCCGAACTGCCGGTCGCCGTCCCCGCACCCGTCGGCCTGGGCGCGCCGGTCGACGGCTGCCCCTGGCCCTGGTCCGTCCTGCGCTGGCTGGACGGCACCAACCCGGCGGCCGGCACCGGCTCCGGTGCGCTGGCGGCGGACCTCGCGTCGTTCGTCACGGCCCTGCACCGGGTCGACCCGGCCGGCGGTCCCGCCTCCTACCGCAGCGAGCCCCTCGCCGACCGGGACGGTGCGGTCCGGCGCGCGATCGCGGCGCTGGCGCCCGCGGTGGATGCCGGGGCGGTGACGTCGGCCTGGGAGGCGTCGCTGCGCGCCCCGGCCCACCCCGGGCCGCCGGTCTGGATCCATGCGGACCTCCAGCCCGGCAACCTCCTGGTGGACGGCTCGGGCCGGCTCGGCGCCGTCATCGACTTCGGCTGCGCGGGCCTCGGCGACCCGGCGGTGGACCTCATCCCGGCCTGGTACGTGCTCGGGCCCACCGCCCGCGACACCTTCCGCGCGGCCGTCGGCGCCGACCCCGCCGCCTGGGCCCGGGGGAGGGGCTGGGCCCTGTCCGTCGCCCTGACGGAGCTGGAGTACTACCGGTGCACCAACCGGCGGATGGCGGACACCGCCCGGCACGTGATCGCCGAGGTGCTCGCCGAGCGGGACGGGTGACGGCGGTCCCGCGAGGTTTTACCCTCCGGTCGACCAACGGCCGGGCGCGGCCGGGTAGCGTCCCGGGCCATGAACGTGGTGGACGTGAACGCGCACGCGGCCCGACTCCCGGACGCCTGGCGGTCGGTGGTGCTGGGGCAGGTCGGGACGGCAGCGGTGAAGGTACTCACGATGGACGGCCGGGAGCTGGCACCGGAGGTGCACGCGACGGCCGAGGTGCTGTTCGTCGCCGACGGGCTCCTCGAACTGGAAGTGGCCGGCGAGGCTTCGACGGTCCGCGCCGGCGAGCTGTGCCTCGTGCCGGCCGGCGCGCGCCACTCGGTGCGGCCCGGGAGCCGGGGAACGCTGCTGATCGTGGAGGTGCCGGAGGAGTTGTAGCGGTGCCTCGCCCCGGCCGGACGACACCGTCCGATCGACGGCGCTCCGCTCAGGCCGCCCGGTCGGACCCGCCGGGCGGCCGGGGCGCGCACAGGAGGTCGGACGGGCCGACTTCCGGCGCGGTCAGCCGCTCGCACTTCGCGCCCTCCGGGTCCGTCGGCCAGCGCCGGTCGATGACGACCGCCGCCTCCCGGCAAGCCGGGCAGGCGTCGGCCCGGCCCGGCAGCCAGTAGTAGGGAGAGGCGTGCATGCCGTCCTGCCGTATGCCGCACAGGGTCGCGCCGAAGTACCCGTAGGCGTGGGAGGTCACGACGGGCAGGGACTCGGACTCGGCGCGTTCCCAGCGCCACTCGGGCGGCTCGTAGCACGGGCGGGAGACCTCCGCCGGGCCGTGGCCGAGCTCCGTCCAGGCGTGGCACCAGCTGCAGGACCAGCGCTCCCGCACCGGCAGGGCCCAGTCGCCCCGGAGTTCCGACACCGGCACCTGCCGCATCCCGTGTCCACAGACGTCACAAGTCACAGCCGCACTCTCGCAGTCGGCACTGACACTCAGCGGAGTGCTGCTCAGATCCTGCGCTAGGTCAGCGAGTAGCGCCGCAACACGTGCCACCGGTAGCGCACCCCGGGCAGCAGCCGGGCGGCCGTCTCCCGCACCTCCCGATGGCTCATCGTCGGTGCGGCCATCGGCATGCCCTCCGGTTCGACCGCCCGCCGCAGGGCCTTGACGGTCCGCACCAGCGGTGCGGCCGCCACCCGGCGGGCCCGGTCGGCCGCGGAATCCTCCCGGGCGAGGCCGACCACCACCAGGACGCCGCCGGGCCGCAGCAGCTCCCGCATCCTGAGGAGTGCGGCCTCGAAGTCCATGTGGTGCACGGCCGTGACGGAGCAGATGAAGTCGAAGCCCCCGGCCGGCAGGTCGAGCGTGAGGAAGTCGCCTTCCAGGAAGGTCGGTTCGGCGTAGGTGGCGCTCGCGCGTGCCACCATCGTGCTGGAGGCGTCCACCCCGACGACCTGCCGACTGCGCCGCGCCAGCTTCGACGCCAGCAGCCCGTCCCCGCAGCCCACGTCCAGTGCCGCCCGGCACCCCGGCGGCACCGCCCGCAGGATGCCCGGGTGGCGCGCCACGTTGGTGTTCCAGTACGGAGCTTCGTGCCGCTCGCGCCGTGCTCGTGAGTGTCCCATCGGCCGGTGCGGTCAGCGGGCGGCCGGTGGCCGGAGGACGAGGTCGGTGACGGCGGCCCAGTGCTCGTCGGGGGCGGTGACGACCAGGTGGCCGGGCTGGTCGGGGAGACGGTGGACGGCGGCGCTGCGGCAGCCGTGGCTGTGGTGGACCTCGACGGGCACGGCGGTGCCGTCGACGCGGATGACGCCCCGGCTGGTGGTGGTGGCGAGCGGGGCGAGCATCGCGCGGTGGTCGATGCGGCCCGAGTTGGCGAGGTAGTTGGTGAGCTGGCTCTGCGGGGTGGTGTCCGAGGTGACCCGGAAGTGGTCCGGCGCGGGTCGGGAGGTCTGGACGATGGCGACGAAGTCGCGGCCCAGGTGGTAGTCGAGGTCGAGGCGGCAGAGGTGGTCGTCGGTGGACTGCCGCCCGAGCAGGAAGAACCAGCCGGGCGGGGTCTCGCGCAGGACGGCGATGCGGCCCGTCCATTCGGCGGCGGTCTGCCGGTCGGTGGGGACGTGGGACGGCGGCGGCGGGCCGGGGCTGTGGATCACGGTTCCCCTCAGCGGGTCGGCGGTGACGGGTGCTCGGCCAAGTGTCCGACAGCGGACGACGGGTGGCGAAGAGGGTTGACCAGGATGGGGGAGCCGGGGTGCCCGGGGCGGGCCCGGGGCGGCGGC
>NZ_JBEPAK010000350.1:0-5621 GCF_040298565.1 Kitasatospora sp. NPDC001539
GTACGGGGTCCGGCCCCTTCGGGCGCTAGCGGGTGATCAGGCGTCGCCGCCGGCGGCACCCGGGTCGGCCGCGGCCACGTCCAGCAGCTGGTAGCGGTCGATCGCGTCCTTCAGCGCCGAACGGTCGACCTTGCCCTGCTTGGCGAGCTCGGTGAGCACCGCCAGGACGACCGACTGGGCGTCGATGTGGAAGAAGCGACGGGCCGCGCCACGGGTGTCGGCGAAGCCGAAGCCGTCGGCGCCCAGCGACTGGTACTGGCCCGGCACCCAGCGCGCGATCTGGTCCGGCACCGCGCGCATCCAGTCGGACACGGCGACGAACGGACCCTCTGCGCCCTGGAGCTTCCGGGTCACGTATGGCACACGCTGCTGCTCCTCGGGGTGCAGCAGGTTGAACTCCTCGGTCTCCACCGCGTCGCGGCGCAGCTCGTTCCAGGAGGTCGCGGACCAGACGTCGGCCTTGACGTTCCACTCCTCGGCGAGGATGCGCTGGGCCTCCAGGGCCCACGGCACGGCCACGCCGGAGGCGAGGATCTGGGCCGGGATCTGGCCGGCGGTGCCCGGCGCGTACTTGTGCAGACCCTTGAGGATGCCCTCGACGTCCACGTTCTCGGGCTCGGCCGGCATCTTGATCGGCTCGTTGTAGACGGTGAGGTAGTAGAACACGTCCTCGCCGTTCGGGTGCTCGGCGCTGGAGCCGTACATCCGGCGCAGACCGTCCTGGACGATGTGCGCGATCTCGAAGCCGTACGCCGGGTCGTACGCGACGACGCCCGGGTTGGTCGAGGCCAGCAGGTGCGAGTGGCCGTCGGCGTGCTGCAGGCCCTCACCGGTCAGCGTGGTGCGGCCGGCGGTGGCGCCGAGCACGAAGCCGCGGGCCAGCTGGTCGGCCATCTGCCAGAACTGGTCGCCGGTGCGCTGGAACCCGAACATCGAGTAGAAGACGTACACCGGGATCAGCGGCTCGCCGTGGGTCGCGTAGGACGAGCCCGCGGCGATCAGCGAGGCGGTGCAGCCGGCCTCGGAGATGCCGTCGTGCAGCATCTGGCCCTTCGGCGACTCCTTGTAGGCCAGCAGCAGGTCGCGGTCGACCGACTCGTAGGTCTGGCCCAGCGGGTTGTAGATCTTCGCCGACGGGAAGAGCGAGTCCATGCCGAAGGTGCGGTACTCGTCCGGCGCGATCGGCACGAAGCGGTTGCCGATGCCCTTGTCCCGCATGAGGTCCTTGAGCAGCCGGACGAACGCCATGGTGGTGGCGATGGTCTGGTTGCCGGACCCCTTCTTGACCGCCTTGTAGGCGTCGTCGCCCGGGAGCTCCAGCTTGCGCGGGCGCACCTTGCGGGTCGGCACGTAGCCGCCGAGCTCCTGCCGGCGGTCGTGCATGTACTGGATCTCCTCCGAGTTGCGGCCCGGGTGGTAGTAGGGCGGGTAGCCCTCCTCGAGCTGCTTGTCGGTGATCGGCAGGTGCAGGCGGTCGCGGAAGCGCTTGAGGTCCTCGACCGTCAGCTTCTTCATCTGGTGGGTGGCGTTGCGGCCCTCGAAGTTGGGGCCCAGCGTCCAGCCCTTGACCGTCTGGGCGAGGATGACCGTCGGCTGGCCCTTGTGCTCGCGGGCCGCCTTGAAGGCCGCGTAGATCTTCTTGTGGTCGTGGCCGCCGCGACCCAGGTGCTGGATCTGCTGGTCGGTCATGTTCTCGACCATGGCGCGCAGGCGCAGGTCGCCGCCGAAGAAGTGCTCGCGGATGTAGTCGCCGGACTCGGTGGCGTAGGTCTGGAACTGGCCGTCCGGGGTGGTGTTCATCTTGTTCACCAGGACGCCGTCGCGGTCCTGCGCGAGCAGCGGGTCCCAGCTGCGGTCCCAGATGAGCTTGATCACGTTCCAGCCGGCGCCCCGGAACTGGGACTCCAGCTCCTGGATGATCTTGCCGTTGCCGCGGACCGGGCCGTCCAGGCGCTGCAGGTTGCAGTTGACCACGAAGGTCAGGTTGTCCAGGCCCTCGCGGGCCGCCAGCGACAGCTGGCCGAGCGACTCGGGCTCGTCCATCTCGCCGTCGCCGAGGAAGGCGTACACGTGCGAGTCGGAGGTGTCCTTGATGCCGCGGTGCTCCAGGTAGCGGTTCATCCGCGCCTGGTAGATCGCACCGAGCGGGCCGAGGCCCATCGAGACGGTCGGGAACTCCCAGAAGTCCGGCATCAGCCGCGGGTGCGGGTAGCTGGACAGGCCGTACGGCGCCTTCGACTTCTCCTGGCGGAACGCGTCGAGCTGCTGCTCGGTGAGCCGGTCCAGCAGGAAGGCCCGGGCGTAGATGCCGGGGGAGGCGTGACCCTGGAAGAAGATCTGGTCGCCGGACTCCCCGTCGGCGTCCTTGCCGCGGAAGAAGTAGTTGAAGCCGACGTCGTACAGCGACGCGGAGGAGGCGAAGGTGGCGATGTGGCCACCGACACCGATGCCCGGGCGCTGCGCCCGGGAGACCATCACGGCCGCGTTCCAGCGGGTCGCGTTGAGGATCTTGCGCTCGATCTCCTCGTTGCCGGGGAAGAACGGCTCGTCCTTGGTCGCGATGGTGTTGACGTAGTCCGTGCTGCGCATCTCGGGCACGGCGACACGCTTCTCGCGGGCGCGCTCGATCAGGCGCAGCATCAGGTAACGGGCACGCTCACGCCCCCGCTCGTCGATGGCCGCATCGAGCGACTCCAGCCATTCCGCGGTCTCCTCGGGATCGAAGTCCGGGACCTGACTCGGAAGGCCGCCAATGATGATCGGGTTGCGATCGGATCCGGAAGCCACGCTGTTCCTTCACTGTCGGTCGAAACTGAGGTGTGTCGCGCCGCCTCCATCGTGCTACCGCGCTCGGAGATCCGTCATCTCTACCGATCGGTAACCGTTCCGCCTGGTGGGCGGGCCGGTCTGGTGGCGCGCGGCGCGGGCGTCTTCGTCCGCTCCGTGCACCCCGGGTGTTACGAAAAGAGGTGGTCCGACCTGGTGTCCCGTCCGCCCGATGGCGAGCGGCCGGGGTGAGGGCCAACAGGAGACTCTACGCCCGCGCACACGCGGACCCCGAATGCCGTTCGCATCTCGGGCACGCGTACGGCCTGTGGGCCGGGACCACCCGAAGCATCCTTGTCCCACGCAGAGAAGGGCAAATCGGTGTGATTCCCGACACGTCGACCGGCGTGTCCGGCCGGGAGACGTCAACCTTTGGAGGGGATCGGGGGTCGGGTACTTGCGCGAACCGCCGGTCCCGTGTGGACTACGGCCACAGCCTCGGCATGGATGCCGAGCCGAATACTGGAGGTTATTCCCGTGAGCGCGACCGCGGACCCCGCGGACAAGTCCAACCCGGCGACCCGTCTCGGCTTCGAAGAGGGCCAGATCATCCAGGAGCTGGGGTACGACGAAGACACTGACCAGGACCTCCGCGAGGGCATCGAGGAGATCACCGGGACGGATCTCGTCGACGAGGACTACGACGACGTCGCGGACGCCGTCCTGCTGTGGCACCGCGACGATGACGGGGACCTCACCGACGCCCTCGTCGACGCCCTGGAGTACCTGGCCGAGGGCGGCGTGATCTGGCTGCTGGTGCCGAAGACCGGGCGCGACGGCCACATCGAGGCCTCCGAGATCGCGGACGCGGCCCGCACCGCCGGCCTCTCGCAGACCAGCTCGATCGCCATCGCCAAGGACTGGGCGGCCACCCGGCTGGCCACCAAGTCGACGGCGAAGCAGCCCAAGCAGCGCTGAACGGGCCCAGGGCCCCGCGCCGGGCCCCGTCGGAGCACTCCTCCGACGGGGCCCGGCGCTTTTCCGTGTCCGTCCCGGGCGCCGCGGCGGCCGGTCGGGTGCGGGCCCGGGTTCGGGTTCAGGTGCGGGCCCGGGTTCGGATCCGGGACCGGGTCGGGATCCGGGACGGGGGTCCGGGACCGGGTTGGGGTTCGGGCCGGGCTGAGGTTCGGGCCGGGCCGGGCTGGGGTTCGGGTTCGGGTCCGGCTGAGATCCCGGTTCGGGGTCCGCGTTCGGGTTCGGTTCACGGTTGTTCGCCGAGGGCGAAAGGGTTGGGCCGCCCGGCGCAGCGGGTCATCCGTTCGGCTCAACGCCGGTCGGCGAATGCGAGGATGGGCCCTGCCGCGCCGCCGCGCGGCCCGGCCGCCCTCCCGCCCGCGCCGGAGTCGCCTCAGAAAGGTCCCGCTCATGGCCGTCCCGGTCGGTACCCCGGCTCCCGACTTCCGGCTCAACAACCAGCACGGGGAGAGCGTCCGGCTCGCCGACTTCCGGGGCGCCAAGCACGTGGTGCTGGTCTTCTACCCGTTCGCCTTCACCGGGGTGTGCACCGGCGAGCTGGGCGCGATCCAGCGGGAGCTGTCCGGCCTGCAGAACGACGACGTCCAGGTGCTCGGCATCTCCTGCGACTCGCAGTTCAGCCAGCGCGTCCTCGCCGACCGCGAGGGCCTCGAGTTCCCGCTGCTCGCCGACTTCTGGCCGCACGGCGAGGTGGCCCGGGCCTACGGCGTGCTGGACGAGGAGAAGGGCTGCCCGCTGCGCGGCACCTTCGTGATCGACAAGGCCGGCACGGTGCGCTGGAGCGTCGTCAACGGCCTGCCGGACGCCCGGGACGAGCGGGAGTACCTCGAGGTCCTCGCCGCCCTCTGAGGCGGCCCGGGGCCCGGCCCGCTGCCGGGGGCGTTCGCCGGCGGTGCGATCGGGCTCGTCGGCGGTCGGCGGCGGTCCGGAGGCGTTCGCCGGCGGTGCGATCACGTTCGGAGGCGGTGCGATCGCGTCCGACGGTGGCGCGGGCCCGTTCGGACGCGGTGCGGGCCCGTTCGGACGCGCTCCGTGCGCCGTTCGCAGGTGCGTGCGGGAACCGGGCACTACGCTCGGGCCGTTGGCGGGGTGGGGCGCGCGCCCGTGTTTCCACGGTCGGAGCCCCCGAACCGCACCACCGCGGGGGCACCAGCCGTGCCTCCCGATTCTTGGAGGACAAGTGGGAGTCAGCCTCAGCAAGGGCGGCAACGTCTCGCTCACCAAGGAGGCCCCCGGGCTCCAGGCCGTCCTGGTCGGCCTGGGCTGGGACGTCCGGACCACCACCGGGACGGACTTCGACCTGGACGCCAGCGCCCTGCTCTGCAACGACCAGGGCAAGGTCGCCTCGGACGGGAACTTCGTGTTCTTCAACAACCTGAAGAGCCCGGACGGCTCGGTCGAGCACACCGGCGACAACCGCACCGGTGAGGGCGAGGGCGACGACGAGGCGATCAAGGTCAACCTGGCCGGCGTCCCGGCGGACGTGCAGAAGATCGTCTTCCCGGTGTCGATCTACGACGCGGAGAGCCGCGGCCAGAACTTCGGCCAGGTCCGCAACGCCTTCATCCGCGTGGTGAACCAGGCCGACAACACGGAGCTGGCCCGCTACGACCTCTCCGAGGACGCCTCCACCGAGACCGCGATGGTCTTCGGCGAGCTGTACCGCAACGGCGCCGAGTGGAAGTTCCGTGCCATCGGCCAGGGCTACGCCTCCGGCCTGCGCGGCATCGCCCAGGACTTCGGCGTCAACGTCTGAGTCCGCGTCGGCGCACGGCCGTGCGCGCCGAATTCCCGGGGCGGCCCCGGACCTCCGAGGTCCG
>NZ_JBEPAK010000351.1:0-5576 GCF_040298565.1 Kitasatospora sp. NPDC001539
AGCAGACCCCGAAGGGCCCGACGTGCGCGATACTGGGATTGAACCAGTGACCCCTACCGTGTCAAGGTAGTGCTCTCCCGCTGAGCTAATCGCGCCTGGTGTGGCGGTCCTGCAGCAGACCCCGAAGGGCCCGACGTGCGCGATACTGGGATTGAACCAGTGACCCCTACCGTGTCAAGGTAGTGCTCTCCCGCTGAGCTAATCGCGCGGGGAGGTCTCCCGGTGGAACCGGGGGATCCTCTTGGAGGTGGAGACGGGATTTGAACCCGTGTACACGGCTTTGCAGGCCGTTGCCTCGCCTCTCGGCCACTCCACCAGGCAACACACGAAGAACGATCTTACACTGTTCTCCATCGAGCGGACGACGAGATTCGAACTCGCGACCCTCACCTTGGCAAGGTGATGCTCTACCAACTGAGCCACGTCCGCCTGTCTCCCGGGATCTTCACCGCTTTTCTTCGGCTGCGCTCCCTGGCGACGTGTTGAACTCTAGCGGATTCCCGGGCCAGCTAAAAATCCGTTCCCGCAGCATGCCGAGGGCCTGCCCTCCGGTGTCACCGCCGCGGCCGCCCGGCGAGGTCACCAGCCGCCACCTGCAGCGCTTCCGGACGGTCATTCGGAGGCCACCCGGCGCACACCCGCGCGACGTGCAGCGCTGCCCGCCCGCCCCCGCCCGCCGGGGCGCGAGCCCGGCGGGCCCACGCCCCCCGACCTACACTTCAGGCACCGCCGCCCCCAGCACCACCGCGCAGGAGAACCGTGTCCGGCCACCCCGACCCCCGCACCCCGCTCGCCCGCTTCGGAGGCCGCGTGGCCACCGGACTGCGGGACGTCACCTCGGACCCGGCCGCGCTCGACTCCTCCGGCTACTGGGCTGTCGCCTACGACTTCGAGGGCCGCTTGACCTGCGCCCGCTTCGACGAGGTCCGCCCCGCCCCCGCCCCGCCCTCCGGCGCGGGCTGGCGCGGCCCGGACGCCGGCAGCTGGCACAGCTCGCTGGACCGCGCCGCCTACACGGCGGGGGTCCGCCGCATCCGCGAGCACATAGCCGCCGGGGAGGTGTACCAGGCCAACCTCTGCCGGGTGCTGTCCGCGCCGCTGCCCGACCCCGACCGCAGCGACATCGACGCCCTCACCGGCCTGCTCGCCCACGGCAACCCGGCCCCGTACGCCGGCACCATCCGGCTGCCGGAGCACGGCGTCGAGATCGCCACCGCCTCGCCGGAGCTCTATCTGCGCCGCACCGGCCGCACCGTCTCCTCCGGCCCGATCAAGGGCACCGGCCGCACCGAGCACGACCTCCTGGAGAAGGACCACGCCGAGAACGTGATGATCGTCGACCTGGTCCGCAACGACCTCGGCCGGGTCTGCGAGACCGGTACGGTCACCGTCCCCGACCTGTGCGCCGTGGAGAAGCACCCCGGGCTGGTCCACCTGGTTTCCACGGTCGAGGGCACCCTGCGCGAGGACGAGGGCTGGCCCGGACTCCTCGCCGCCACCTTCCCGCCCGGCTCGGTCACCGGCGCCCCGAAGTCCAGTGCCCTGCGGATCATCGAGGCCCTGGAGACCGCCCCGCGCGGCCCCTACTGCGGCGCCGTCGGCTGGGTCGACGCCGACCGCGGCGAGGGGGAGCTCGCCGTCGGCATCCGCACCTTCTGGCTCGACCGGCAGGATCCGAGGGCGCCCGTCCTGCGCTTCGGCACCGGCGCCGGCATCACCTGGGGCTCCGACCCCGAGCGCGAGTGGGACGAAACCGAACTGAAGGCCGCCCGCCTGGTCGCGATAGCGTCGGGCAGCGCAACCGACCACGAGCCGCACCTCGCCTAGGAGCAGCCCTCCATGCACAACCGCACCACGAGCTGGGTCAACGGGACGCTCGTCGACTCCGCCGACGCCGCCGTGTCCGTCCTCGACCACGGGCTCACCACCGGCGACGGCGTCTTCGAGACCATGAAGACCGTCGACGGCAAGGCCTTCGCGGTCACCCGCCACCTCGACCGGCTCACCCGCTCCGCCCGCGGCCTGGGCCTGCCCGACCCGGACCACGACCTGGTCCGCGAGGCCTGTGCCCGGGTCCTCGAGGCCAACCCCGCCCCGCTCGGCCGCCTGCGGGTCACCTACACCGGCGGGACCTCCCCGCTCGGCTCCGAGCGCGGCACGGCCGGTCCGACCCTGGTGGTCGCCCTCGGCGCCATCGACCGCCGCCCCGACGAGACCGCCGTCGCCGTCGTTCCCTGGCGCCGCAACGAGCACAGCGCCGTCGCGGGCCTCAAGACCACCTCGTACGCCGAGAACGTGGTCGCCCTGGCCGCCGCCCACCGAGTGGGCGCCTCCGAGGCGCTGTTCGCCAACACCGCCGGCCGGCTCTGCGAGGGCACCGGCTCCAACGTCTTCGTGGTCATCGGCGGCCGTCTGCTGACCCCCGCGCTCGACTCGGGCTGTCTGGCCGGCATCACCCGGCAGCTGGTCGTCGACTGGTGCGAGGCCGAGGAGGCCGACCTCCCGCTGAGCGCCCTCCAGGAGGCCGAAGAGGTCTTCCTGACCTCCACCACCCGGGACGTCCAGGCCGTCACCCGCATCGACGACCGCGTGCTGCCCGGCATCGGCCCGGTCACCGCCAAGGCCATGGCCGTCTTCACCGAGCGCAGCGGCGACGACCTCGACCCGTGACCCCTTCGCGGGGGCGGGCGGCCGGGCACCCGGAGGGGACCACGGGCCGTACGCCGGGCCGGTGCGCCCGGCGGCGACGGGCGGCGACGGGCGGCGCGGATAACCGTCCCGGCGAGGGGAAGGGACCACCACATGACCACCACGCTGCGCCCCGAGGGCCCCGAGACACCCACCGCGGCCGGCGGTCGCACCAGACGCTGGCGGATCCTGGCGAACGGCCGCCCGGTCGGCGCGCTGCGCACCACCTCGACCCGCCACGGCAGCCAGTTCTGGGGTGAGATATCGGAGTTGGAGGTCTTCGAGGGGCGCGGCCGCGGGCGCGGCACGTTCGGCGCGCTGGCCGCGGAGGAGGTGCTGCGCGGCTGGGACTGCACCCGGGTGGACGTCAACGTCCCCGAGTGGGCCCCGGTCGCCCGCAGCCTCGCCGCGACCCTCGGCTACACCGAGCGGATGCGGAACCTCAGCAAGAGCCTCACCACCGCGCCCGCGCTGCCCGCCGGCGTCACCGCCCGCCCGATCGACGCCGCGGAGCTCCCGGCCTGGCTCGACCGGGCGGCCGAGGGCTACGTCGTCTCGCTCATGGGCTCCGGCCTCAGCGAGGAGCAGGCCCGTGCCAAGTCGCTGTCGGACCACCGGAACGTGCTCCCGAACGGCGCCGACAGCCCCGGGGTGGCCCTCCGCCGGCTGTACGGCGCCGACGGCGGGCGGGAGCCGCTCGGCTCGCTCTGGGTGGACCTCCACCTGCGTGACCTGCCGGACGGCGCACCGCTCGCCTGGGTCATGGTCGTGGAGGTGTCCCCGGCCCACCGGGGCCGGGGACACGGCCGCACCCTGATGCTGCTCGCCGAACGCGAGTGCCTGGCCGCCGGCGTGCGCGAGCTCGGCCTGAACGTCTTCTCCGGCAACGACGTCGCCGTCCGGCTCTACGACTCGCTCGGCTACCGCGTCACCAACCGCTGCTACGGCAAAGCGCTCTGATGGCTGACGGATCGTCAGGAAGCCTTGGCGGCCTCGATGACGGCGATGATCCGCTCGCGCAGGCCGTCCTGGCTCTGTCCGCCGTCCAGCCGCTCGCCGCCGATCACGTAGGTCGGCGTGCCCTTGACCCCGATCGCCTTGCCCTCGGCCTGGTCGGCGTCCACGGTCAGCATGTGCCGACCGTCGATGAGCGCGGTGTCGACCTCCTCGGCATCCGCCCCGACCTCCCGGGCCACCGCCAGCAGCACCTGCTGCCCGCGCGCGTCCAGCTCCTCGACCCGGGCCAGCAGAGCCTCCACGAACGGCCACCCCAGCCCCTGGGCGAACGCCTCCTCGGCCGCCTCCGCAGCGGCGTAGGCGTGCTTGTGCTTCTCCAGCGGGAAGTGCCGCAGCTGCACGGGCAGCGCGTCGCCGTACCGGGCGCGCAGCGCCCGCACGTCGTCCAGCGCGGTGCGGCAGTCGGGGCACTGGAGGTCGCACCAGAACTCAAGGCGGGGGAGGGAACCATCGATCATTCCCCCAGTGTTCCACTAGTAGGTGCCCACTCCCGCCGGCGGTGCGCCGCCGGCGGTGCGCCGCCGGCGGACCGACCGGGGAGGCAGCGATGACCAGGACCACCGCGAGCGAGGGGGCACGGTCGTGCTGACCGCGGCGATCAGTTTCCTCCTCACGGCAGCCGGAGTGGCCGTGGCCGGCCTGCGCGCCCGGCGGCGGCGTTTCCGCTCGGCGACGCGCTGGTTCGCGGTGGCCCTGCTGCCCGCGGGGCTCTACCTGACCGGACTGTTCCCGCTGGCCGCCATGATCGGCCGGGAGTTCGCCGACTGGGCGGCGAAGCTGGTCTTCGACCCCCGGGTGTGGACGGGCATCGCGCTGCTCGGCGCCTCCGCCGTCCTGCTGGTCGCCACCCGCTGGGTGGGCCGCCGCGGCGCCGTGGAGGGTGCCGCCGAGCGTCCGGCGGCGGCCGGCCCGGCCCCCGAGCAGCCGGCGGTGGCCCCGCCGCCCAGGACGCCGGGGAAACCGGGGAAGCCGGCCGCGGGCAAGCGGGACGACGGCCTCGGCGACTTCGCCGACATCGAGGAGATCCTCCGCAAACGCGGTATCTGACCGCGGCCGCGCAGCCGGGGCCGGGGCGCACCGAACCCCACCGCCGGAGCGCGGCCGGGCAGGGTTCGTCAGGCGGAGGCCACGGCCTCCGCCGACCGCTGCCGCGCGCGGTAGGCGGCGACGTGCAGCCGGTTGCCGCAGGTGCGGCTGTCGCAGTAGCGCCGCGAGCGGTTCCGGGAGAGGTCCACGAAGACCCGGGCGCAGTCCGGCGCCTCGCACCGGCGCAGCCGCTCCCGCTCGCCGGCCATCAGGATGAACGCCAGCGCCATGCCCAGCTCGGCCGCGAGGTGGTCCCCGAGCGCGGCGTGCGGGGCGAAGTAGTGGATGTGCCAGTCGTGGTGGTCGTGGTTGACCAGCCGGGGCGTCGTCCCGGCGGCCGCGACGACCGCGTTGACCAGCTCGGCGGCCTCTGCGGTGGACTCCGTGGCGAACACCTCGCGCAGCCTGGTGCGCAGCTCGTGCACCCGCCGCAGGTCGTCCTCGGTCAGCGAGTCGATCTCGCTGATCTCCTGGCGGACCACGAAGGCGTCCAGCGCGGCGACGTCCGGCAGCCGCTCGTCGCCGCACACCTCGGGTGCGGTGTTGAGCAGGTCGACGAGGATGCTCAGCGCGCACTCGGTGTCATGGGTGATCAGCACGTTGGGGGCTCCTCGCGCAGGGGGACTCCGGTACCCCGCGTCCACGGTTACCCCAGACCATACCGGCCCTTGCGGCAGAAGGGCGGTGCGTTCTTTCGAAGCCCCGTACGGATCCCGCTGGAGTGTCCCGAAACGTCTGGAACGGGCGGCGCCCGGCAGTGGAGCCGGCCACCCGTACGGGTGGCC
>NZ_JBEPAK010000352.1:0-5551 GCF_040298565.1 Kitasatospora sp. NPDC001539
GGTCAGCTCGCCCGCCTCGCCGATCGGCGCGTCGTAGTCGTAGCTGGTGACGGTCGGCTCGTACCCGGCGTCGTACGGGTGGGCGCCGGCGGGCCGGCCATCCCCGCACGCGCACGCGCACGCACCACCCGGCCGTCACCTCACGATGATGGAAAGAGCAGCGCCCATGGCCCGCGACCTCACCCCCGGCACCGTGCACCGGCGCGGCCGGCTGAGGGTGTACCTCGGTTCCGCCCCGGGGGTCGGCAAGACCTACCGGATGCTGGACGAGGCCCGGCGCAGACAGCAGCGCGGGGCCGACGTCGTGGTCGGCTACATCGAGTGCCACGGGCGCCGCCACACCGAGGGCATGCTGGCCGGTCTGGAGATCCTGCCGAGGGCCCGACGTTCCTACCGGGATGCCGAGTTCGAGGAGATGGACCTCGACGCGGTGCTCGCCCGCCGCCCTTCCGTGGTGCTGGTCGACGAACTGGCGCACACCAACATCCCCGGCGGCCGCAACGCCAAGCGCTGGCAGGACGTCGAGGAACTGCTCGCCGCCGGGATCGACGTCATCACCACCGTCAACGTCCAGCACCTGGAATCGCTGAACGACGTCGTCCAGAAGATCACCGGCATCCCGCAGCGCGAGACCGTCCCGGACGAGGTCGTCCGCCGGGCCGACCAGATCGAACTCGTCGACATGGCCCCGCAGGCGCTGCGCCGCCGCATGGCCCACGGCAACGTCTACAAAGCGGAGAAGGTGGACGCCGCGCTCTCCAACTACTTCCGGGTCGGCAACCTCACCGCCCTGCGCGAACTCGCCCTGCTGTGGGTCGCCGGGCGGGTGGACGAGGGCCTGCGCGACTACCGGGCCGACCACAGGATCGACCGGGTCTGGGAGACCCGCGAACGCGTCGTGGTCGCCCTCACCGGCGGCCCGGAAGGCGAGACGATCATCCGCCGCGCCGCCCGGATCGCCGACCGCACCGCCGGCGGCGACCTGCTGGCCGTCCACGTCTCCCGCAGCGACGGACTGGCCGGCGCCTCCTCCGGAGCCCTCGCCCAGCAACGGCAGCTGGTCGAGTCCCTCGGCGGCAGCTACCACGTGGTCGTCGGCGACGACATCCCCACCGCGCTGCTCGCCTTCGCCCGCGCCCACGACGCCACCCAACTGGTGCTGGGCACCAGCCGCCGCGGCCGGATCAACCGCTTCCTCACCGGCCCCGGCACCGGGCAGACCACCGTCGACGCCTCCGAGGACATCGACGTGCACATGGTCACCCACGAGTTCACCGGCCGCGGCCGGCTGCCCGCGCTCGGCCGACGCCACTCCAGGCGCCGCACCGTCGTCGGCTACCTCGCCGGGTTCGTGCTGCCCTGGCTGCTCACCGCCGTGCTCTCCCAGGCGCACGCCACCGTCAACCTCACCACCGACGCGCTGATCTTCCAGCTCGGCGTGGTCATCGTCGCCCTGCTCGGCGGCGCCGTGTCCGCGCTGCTGGCCGCCCTCATCGCCTCGGTGCTGCTGAACTACTACTTCATCCCGCCGGTGCACAGCCTGACCATCGGCGAGACCAACAACATCGTCGCCCTGGTGGTGTTCGCCGCCATCGCGCTCACCGTCTCCACCGTGGTCGACCACGCCGGCCGGCTCACCACCCGGGCCGCCCGGGCCACCGCCGAGGCGGAGACCCTCTCCACCCTGGCCGGCAGCGTGCTGCGCGGCGCCGACGCGCTGCCCGCCCTGATGGAGAAGTCCCGCACGGCCTTCGGCATGCGGACCGTCGCACTGCTCTCCCGCACCGGCGGCGAGGTGCTCGCCCACAGCGAGGACGAACACCCGGACGACGGCGACGGACCGACCGAGACCACCGAGGTCCCGGTCGGCGCCGACGCCCTGCTGGTCCTCACCGGCCGCCGGCTCCCAGCCGCCGACCAGCGCGTGCTCACCGCCTTCGCCGCCCACGTCGGCGCCGCCCTGGAACGCGACCGGCTGGCCGTGGCCGCCGCCGAGGTCGAGCCGATCAAGGCCGCCGACCGGATGCGCACCGCCCTGCTCGCCGCCGTCAGCCACGACCTGCGCACCCCGCTCGCCGCCGCCCGCGCCTCGGTCGGCTCACTGCGCAGCCCGGACGTCGAGTTCTCCCCCGAGGACCAGTCCGAACTCCTCGCCACCGCCGACGAGTCGCTGGCCAAGCTCACCCGCCTGGTCGACAACCTGCTCGACATGAGCCGCCTCCAGGCCGGCGCCCTCACCCTCCACCTCACCGAGACCCACCTGGACGAGATCCTGCCCAGGGCACTCGACAGCCTCCCCGACCCGTACGGCCGGACCGGGCCGGCGGACCTCACCGTCGACCTGGAGGAGGGCGCCCCGCCGGTGCTCGCCGACCCGCCCCTGCTGGAACGCGTCCTCGCCAACGTGATCACCAACGCGCTGCGCCACAACGCGCCGGGCGCACCCGTCGTGGTCACCGCCAGCCATCACGCCGACCTGGTCGAGATCCGGGTGATCGACCGCGGCCCGGGCATCGCTCGCGAGGACCGGGACCGGGTCTTCCTGCCCTTCCAGCGGCTCGGCGACACCGACAACACCACCGGCGTCGGCCTCGGCCTCGCCCTCTCCCGCGGCCTCGCCGAGGCCATGGGCGGCAGCCTGGAGGTCGAGGACACCCCCGGGGGCGGCACCACCATGCTGCTCACCCTGCCCGCCGCCACCGAGCCGGCCGCACCCGCGGAGGAGCCGCCGAACCATGAGTGACCGCGACGACCGCGACGACCGCGACGCCCAGGACTGCCGCGATGCCGGGGACGGCCGGGACGGCCAGGACGGCCGGGACCGCCGAGGCACCCGGGACCGCCGAGGCACCCGGGGCGGCCGGGAGGCGCCGGACGAGCGGACGGCCGACCAGCGGTGCGTCCTGATCGTCGACGACGAGCCCGCCCTGCTGCGCACCCTGCGGATCAACCTCAGCGCCCGCCGGTACGCCGTCCGCACCGCCGCCACCGGCGGCGAGGCGCTCGACCGGGCAGCGCGCTCCGCCCCCGACGCCGTCCTGCTCGACCTCGGACTGCCCGACATCGACGGCATGGACGTGCTGCGCGGGCTGCGCACCCGCAGCGCGGTGCCGATCATCGTGCTCTCCGGCCGGACCGACGCCGCCGACCGGATCGGTGCCCTGGACGCGGGCGCCGACGACTACCTCGTCAAGCCGTTCCTGATGGACGAGCTGCTGGCCCGGCTGCGGGCGGTGCTCCGGCGCCGGTCGAGCGGCGTCCCGCTGGGCCGGCCGGTGATCGGCGACCACACCGTCGACCTCGCGGCCACCACGGTGACGGGGCCGGGCGGCCCGGTGCGGCTCACCCCGACCGAGTGGCGGATCCTCGGCCTGCTGCTCGCCAACCCCGGCCGACTGGTGCCCGGGCGGCAGATCCTGCGCGAGGTCTGGGGCCCGGCCCAGGAGACGCGCGGCAACTACCTGCGGGTCTACCTGGCCGGGCTCCGCCGCAAGTTGGAGCGCGACCCGGCCCGCCCGCGCCATCTGATCACGGAGCCGGGAATCGGGTACCGCTACGTGCCCTGAGGCGTCAGCGGCCCGTCAACATCGCCCGCCGCGGCGACAGGAGGGCGTCAAGGGCGGCCCGGTACGGCGTTCCGTGGGCGTAGCGTCGGAGCCGAACGAGCGGTCCTGCTCCGTGTGGGGGAGATCGGGGCCGCTCCAGCCGCCGTTCCAGGCGGCCAGCAAGGTGGGGAAGGGGCGCGTGGCACACGTCGCGCGCCCCTTGGCTGTCCGCCGCCCCCGGTCCCCGGTCCCCGGTCCCCGGTCCCCGGTCGCCGGCCCGCGGTCCCGGCCCCCGGCCCTTCCGTTCCCCGGCCCCTCCGTCCCCCCGGGGCCGGACGTCTCGGTGCCGGTCTCAGCCGTCGGCGCCACCGGACTGCCGGGGCAGCGCCAGTGCCACGGTGTCCGCGAACTCCCGTACCGCGCTGGTCCGGCTGACCACCCGGCCGCTGTGCACCACCAGCCGGCTGTGCCCGCCCGCGAGCGCCCCGGCCAGGCTGTCCCCGCGCACCGCCAGCAGCTCCGCGGGGAAGCCCGCGTCCACCCGGACCGGCGGCAGCCCGAGCACCCCCCGGGCCTGGTTCGCCACCGCGTCGTACGCCTCCTCCGGGCCCAACTCCCCGCCCGCAGCCAGCAGGTAGGCCGACTCCAGCGGGTCGGCCCGGCCGACCGGATTGGACTGGTCCCGCAACGCGCCGCTGCCCGCCGCCAGCGGCACCCGGGCCGAGGCCAACTCCCGTACCAGGCCCGGCCGCAGACCGGTGGCCCGGCCCTCCAGGCCGGTGCAGCCGCCGTTCTGCGGCAGGCAGACCACCCGCACCCCGCTGGTCGCCAGCACGGTGGAGGCGCCCCGGGGCAGCGCGCCGCACGGGCCGAGCGTCACCCGCGGCCGCAGTGGCGCCAAGGCCCCTGCCAGTCGGGCCAGTTGGGCCGCGTCGGCGGCCGTGGTGTGCAGGTCCACCGGGCAGTCCAGCTCCCGGGCCGCCTCCAGCAGCAGCTGGACGTACCCGGCCGGATCCGGGTCCAGTTCGGGGCAGCCGCCTGCCGCCGTGGCGCCCAGTTTGAGCGCCTCGCGCAACTGCGCCCGCCCGTCCGCACCGGCCCGCCCGGTGAGCAGCCGGGGCATCGCGACCGCCTGGAGCTCGGCGAGGCCCCGGAGCGCCTGCCGGGCGGTGAGCACCGCCTCCAGCCGGCTCAGCCCGTGCACGTCGCCGATCCGGACGTGGGTGCGCTGGGCGGTGGCGCCGTAACCGAGCGAGGTGAGCGCGGCCTCGGTGACCCGTCGGGTGAGGTCGGAGTGGGTCTCCGGCGGCGGGGTGGGCAGGGCGGCGGAGAAGGCGGCGTCGTAGTGGGCGTGCGCCTCGGCGGGGGCCGGGAGCAGCAGGTACCCCTTGAGGTCGATCCGGGCGCCGGTGGTGACGGTGGGTGCGCCGGGCAGGGCGGGCAGCGGGCCGAGGCTGCCGACGGTGCCGACCGCCTGGATCCGGTCGCCGCTGATCCGGACGTCCACCACCCGTCCGTCGGCCAGCCGGGCGCCGGTGAGCAGCAGGACCGGGCCGTGCCCGAGCGGGTTGGCCGCCGGGTTGGGCCCGTGGTGCGGCCCGTCGGCGGCTGCGCTGTCCATCGCCGGCTCCTTCTCGCGCTGGGCCGTGGGGTCCGGTGGGCGGTGGGCTCGGCCCCGGGATCGACCGCGGGGATCGGCCCCGGCGGGGATCGGCCGGGGTCCCGACCGATGAGGGTCGAGCCTATGGCGAGAGGCGCCGGGGCGCCGGGAGGCGGGCAATAGTCGTATCGGGTCGGGGCGCAGGCTTCGTCGGCCGGTCGAACGCCCGGCCTTGGATCGACCGTCCGTGCACCTCGCCCACCTGCGGTCTTCGCCCCGGGATACGGATTTCACCTCTGGGCGCGGAACGTGTAATCTCTTCCTCGTTCGCCCCTATAGCTCAGTCGGTAGAGCGTCTCCATGGTAAGGAGAAGGTCTGCGGTTCGATTCCGCATGGGGGCTCTGG
>NZ_JBEPAK010000353.1:0-5497 GCF_040298565.1 Kitasatospora sp. NPDC001539
CTGCGGGAGAGGCCGGTCGGCCCGGTGCGGCGGGCCGGTGAAACACGGTGACGCCCGCTGCCGGAACAGCGGGCGGCCGGCCGGGGCGCGGTGCCCCGACCGGCTCTCGGTCAGTTGTTCTCTTCCTCCTCCACCCAGCCCATGGTGCGCTCCACGGCCTTGAGCCACTTCTTGTACTCACGCTCCCGGGTGGCCTCGTCCATGCGCGGGGTCCACTCGGCGGCGCGGTGCCAGTTGGCCCGCAGGGTGTCGAGGTCGTTCCAGAAGCCGACGGCGAGACCCGCCGCGTAGGCGGCGCCGAGGGCGGTGGTCTCGGCCACGTACGGGCGCTCGACCGGGGCGTCCAGGACGTCGGCGATGTTCTGCATGAGCAGGTTGTTGCTGGTCATGCCGCCGTCGACCTTGAGGGCGGTGAGCTCGACCCCGGAGTCCTTCTGCATGGCGTCGACGACCTCGCGGGTCTGCCAGGCGGTGGCCTCCAGGACGGCCCGGGCCAGGTGGCCCTTGGTGACGTACCGGGTCAGACCGGCGATCACACCGCGGGCGTCGGAGCGCCAGTACGGGGCGAACAGGCCGGAGAAGGCCGGGACGAAGTAGGCGCCGCCGTTGTCCTCGACGGTGTTGGCGAGGGTCTCGATCTCGGCGGCGGTGGAGATGATGCCGAGCTGGTCGCGCAGCCACTGGACGAGCGAGCCGGTGACGGCGATCGAGCCCTCCAGCGCGTACACCGGGGCCTGGTCGCCGATCCGGTAGCCGACGGTGGTCAGCAGGCCGTGGTACGAGTTGACGATCTTCTCGCCGGTGTTCAGCAGCAGGAAGGTGCCGGTGCCGTAGGTGGACTTGGCCTCGCCCTCGTCGAAGCAGGTCTGGCCGAACAGCGCGGCCTGCTGGTCGCCGAGCGCGGAGGCGACCGGCACGCCGGCCAGGTCGCCGACGGCCTCGCCGTACACCTCGGCGGAGGAGCGGATCTCCGGCAGGACGGCCAGCGGCACGCCCATCGACTCGGCGATGCTCTCGTCCCAGGCCAGGGTCTTGAGGTTCATCAGCATGGTGCGGCTGGCGTTGGTCACGTCGGTGACGTGCTTGCCGCCGTCGACACCGCCGGTGAGGTTCCAGATCACCCAGGTGTCCATGGTGCCGAACAGGATGTCGCCGGCCTCGGCGCGCTCGCGCAGGCCCTCGACGTTGTCCAGCAGCCAGCGGATCTTCGGACCGGCGAAGTAGCTGGCCAGCGGGAGGCCGGTCTCGCGGCGGAAGCGGTCCTGGCCGACGTTGCGGCCCAGCTCGCGGCAGAGCGCCTCGGTGCGGGTGTCCTGCCACACCAGCGCGTTGTGCACCGGCTCGCCGGTGTTCTTGTCCCACAGGACGGTGGTCTCGCGCTGGTTGGTGATGCCGATGGCGCGGATGTCGTCCTTGGTCAGGCCGGCCTTCTCCAGCGCGCCGCGGACGACCGACTGCACCCGGGTCCAGATCTCCGCGGCGTCGTGCTCGACGTAGCCGGGCTGGGGGAAGATCTGCCGGTGCTCCTGCTGGTCGACGGCGACGATCCGCCCGTCGGCGCCGAAGATGATGCAGCGGCTGGAGGTGGTGCCCTGGTCGATCGCGGCGATGTAGTTGCCAGTGGAGGTCATGTGGAGGGTCCTCGGCTCAGGTTCGGGGGGTTGCGGGGTGGGTGGGCCTGACGTGCTTCTCGGTCAGTCCCCGTGCTCGGTGCGGTCCAACCCGGTCTTTAGAAGAGGGCGTTGTACACGCCGCCGGCGGCCAGACCGCCCAGGACGGGGCCGACGACCGGGATCCAGGCGTACGACCAGTCCGAGCCGCCCTTGTGGGGGATCGGCAGGAAGGTGTGCGCGATGCGCGGGCCGAGGTCGCGGGCCGGGTTGATGGCGTAGCCGGTCGGGCCACCGAGGGAGAGGCCGATGCCGACGACGGTGAAGGCGACCATCAGGGTGCTGGTGCCGGACTTCGTGAGCCCGTCGTTGGTGCCGATGGTCAGGATCAGGAGGCAGAGCACGAAGGTGCCGATGACCTCGGTGATCAGGTTCTGGATCGGGTTCCGGATCTCGGGCCCGGTCGAGAAGATGCCGAGGGTGGGCTCCTTGTTGGCCTGGAACTGGCCGAGGTAGGTGAGCCAGACCAGCACGGCGCCGATGATCGCGCCGAGCAGCTGGGAGCCGAGGTAGAGCGGCACCTGGCTCCAGTCGCCGCTCTTGACGGCGAGCGCGAGGGTGACGGCCGGGTTCAGGTGGGCGCCGGACTTCGAAGCCGACATGTAGGCGGCGACCAGGACCGCGAAGCCCCAGCCGAAGGTGATCGCCAGCCAGCCGGCGTTGACGGCCTTCGACTTCTTGAGGGTCACGGCGGCGCAGACGCCACCGCCGAGGAGTATCAGAGCGGCGGTGCCGAGGGTTTCGCCGACGAAGACGTCGCCGTTGGAGAACGCGGACACAAAGACTCCCTTGTCCATATGGCCCGGAGGAGCGGGTGGGGGTGGGCCGGTGGATCGCCGTGCGGGTGAGCGCGCTGTGGGAGTGATCTTCCCGGCCGTCGTTCGACAATGTCGACCGTCATGCGGAAGCTTCCTCCCCAGGTCGCCTCCACGTCAAGGCGGGGTTACGCAGCTGTGACCCTTCCCTCGACCCGCCCCCCGAAGTTACCCAGCGGAGTGTCCGGAATCCGGACAAAACGCCAAGGCGCGGACAGGCTTCCGCCCCGTCCGCGCCTCAGCGTGACGGATGGACCGCTGCGCTCAGAACCGCCCGGCGCCCAGGTCGCGCGAGATCGCGCGCGCCGCGCTGCGCACCGAGGCGACCAGCGAGGGCTTCACGAAGCCGTCCTCGCAGACCCGTTCCACCGGGCCGCTGACGCACACCGCGCCCACCGGATTGCGCCGCCGGTCCTGGATCAGCGCGCCGATCGAGGCCACGCCCTCCCAGGTCTCCTCGATCGAGTCCGCCCACCCGCGCTCGCGGATCAGCGCGCACTCGGCGTCCAGGTCGGCCGCCTCGGTCAGCGTCCGCAGGGTGTACGGCTCGTACGGGCCGTCGCCCAACTCGCCGCGCGCGACCGGGTCGTAGGCCACCAGCACCTTGCCCAGCGCGGTGCTGTGCAGCGGCTGCATCGAACCGACCTCCAGCACCTGCCGGGTGTCGTCGGGCCGGAACACGTGGTGCACGACCAGCACGCCCTGCTGGTGCAGCACCCCCAGGTACACCGTCTCCCCGGCCGCCCGGGCCAGGTCGTCGGCCCAGACCAGCGCCCGCGCCCGGAGCTCGTGCACGTCCAGGTAGCTCTGGCCGAGCCGCAGCAGCTCGGCGCCCAGCTGGTACTTGCCGCTCTCCGGGTCCTGCTCCACGAACCCCTCCTGCTGCAGCGTGCGCAGGATGCCGTGCGCCGTCCCCTTGGCGAGGTCCAGCGCGGTCGCGACCTCGGACAGTCCCAGGCGGCGCTCACCGCCGGCCAGCAGGCGCATGATCGCGGCGGCCCGGGAGAGCGACTGGATCGGGCCGGGCATGGGTACCTCCGCGCTGACAGGCGGTCGACAATGTCGACCGCATTGGTGACGGGACGAGTCTGCCAGGCCGCCGTCCGTCCGTGCACCTTCCCCCTCGGTAACCCGCCCTCGGTCCGGTGTTAACCTCCCGTCCGCCGTGCCCGGAACCCGGGCCCCGTCCGCCCGTCCGCCCGTCCGTCCGTCTGCCCGTCTGCCCGTCCGTCCGTGCCGGGCCTGCCAGGGCCGCCGAGACCGCCTAGCCGAGACCGCCACGACCGCCGGCACCGCCGGGCAGGACCTAGCCGTCCACTCCGCTCAGCAGCCCCCGCCGCACCGCCACCTCGGCCGCCAGCGCGGCGATCCCGTCCGGCCCGACCCGGCAGCAGCCGCCGACCAGCCGCGCCCCGTCCGCCAGCCAGCCGCCCACCCGCGCCGAGCGGAACGTCGGCTCCCCGCGCCAGGTCCGGCGGCCGGCGTCCCACTCCTCCCCGCTGTTCGGGTAGACCACCACCGGCTTGCCGGTCACCTCGGCGGCCAGCGCCACCGCCCGGTCCGCGTCCTGCGGCGTGCAGCAGTTGACGCCCACCGCCAGCACCTCGTCGACCTCCGCCGCCAGGGCGAACGCCTCGGCCAGCGGCTGCCCCGCCCGGGTCCGGTCACCCGCCACGCTGTACGACAGCCAGGCCGGCACCCCCAGGCCGTGCACCAGCTCCAGCAGCGCCCGAGCCTCGTCCGCGTCCGGCACCGTCTCCAGCGCCAGCACGTCCGGCCTGGCCGCGGCCAGCACCTCCAGCCGGGGCCGGTGGAAGGCCACCAGGTCCGCCCTGCTCAGCCCGTACCGCCCCCGGTACTCCGACCCGTCCGCCAGCACCGCCCCGTACGGGCCGACCGAGGCCGCCACCCAGCGCCGCCGCCCGCCCGGCTCCGCCCGCGCCGCCTCCCGGGCCAGCTCCACACTGCTCGCCAGCAGCCGGGCCGCTTCCGAGTGCCCGACCCCGCGCCGGGCGAAGCCCTCGAAGCTCGCCTGGTAGCTCGCCGTGATGGCCACCTCCGCCCCGGCCGCGAAGTACGCCCGGTGCGCCGCCACCACCGCCGCCGGGTCGTCCGCGAGCAGCCGCGCCGACCACAGCTCGTCCGACAGGTCGTGCCCGGCCGCCGCCAGCTGGTTCGACATCCCGCCGTCCAGGACCAGCGGGCCGGCCGCCAGCGCCGCGGCGAAGTCCGGCGGGGGAGCAATGGGCATCGGGGCCTCCTCGGCAGCGGTCGTTCCCGGTCACAGCCTAGAAGCCGGAAGTGCCCGGCGGCCCGGAAACCGGAGGCGCTCGTGGATCCGGAAAACCGTTTGCCGTCGGGCAGGGCGGTCGTTACGTTGTGCTCAGCCCGAGAACGACGGCACCGGATGCCCTCGACCGTGCGGAGAGGAGCCCGCGATGGCAGCCGACGGACCGCACCCCCGGCCCGGCACCGGGCCGGCGGCGGAGCAGGAGTGGCTCGCCGCCTACGATCCGCGCGCCTACACCCCCGTCGCCGTCACCGTCGACGTGGTCGCCCTGACGCTGCGCCGCGGCAGCCTGCACGTCCTGCTGGTCGAACGCGGCGCCCCGCCCTACCAGGGCTGCTGGGCGCTGCCCGGCGGCTTCCTGCGCGCGGGCGAGGAGGGCCTCGACGAAGCCGCGGCCCGCGAACTCGCCGAGGAGACCGGCCTGCTGGGCGCCTCGGAGGTCGAGGCCAAGCTCTGCCGCCTGCACCTGGAACAACTCGGCACCTACGGCGCGCCCGAGCGGGATCCGCGCATGCACGTGGTCTCCGTCGCCTACCTCGCCTTCGCCCCCGACCTGCCCGATCCCCAGGCCGGGACGGACGCCGCGGCGGCCGCCTGGCACCCGGTCGCCGACCTCGACCTCGACCTGGGCAGACCCATCTTCTCCAGGTCGAGGACGGCGTCGATGGCCTCCTTGCACATGATCTCGGCGGCGTCCTGGTCGACCAGGTAGTCACCACCCT